>JAKFCI010000258.1:0-7450 GCA_036676725.1 Chitinophagaceae bacterium | reverse complement strand
TACCGGGCTTCCAGTACCATGGCAAATGATTGCGGCCTTGTTTTACCGGTAAGATTAATTTCATTTACTGCAAAAAACAGCTCGGACAAAACGAGTTTAACATGGGAGATCGATAACTTACCTGATCTCAAAAAATTTGAAGTAGAACATAGTATTAACCATATAAATTGGAACATTATTAAAACCATGTATACAAATGGTTCCATTAAATATCAATATATACACCAAAACGTGTCGGCGGGATATAATTTATACCGGCTAAAAATTTATAACGCAAATGGAACTTTTTATTATTCCAAAATTGAAAAGGTAATAATTGGTGCTTCAAAAAAGTTTTCCGTTTTTCCTAATCCAGCAAAATCCAATTTATTTGTGACTGGGGATTTTAAACCATTTTCATTGATTCACATAAACGATGTATCAGGCAAAACCCTGCTGATTCAAAAAGTTACAGATCACAAAGCGGTTCAACGGGTATCTATAAACGAAATACCTACCGGTATTTATTTAATAAAAGTTGAAGACCAGGTTCAGAAAATAATTATTTACTAAAACCAGTTATTATAAAGTGATGGAAGTTCTATTGGCTTTCCTTACATTGAACTAATAAAGGTTACCATTAATCTTTCAAAAAATTATTCGTAAAACTAATCCGCATGAAAAATTTACTTTTTATCCTTCCCCTTTTTATTTTAAGTTGTTCAAATATTGATACCAATAAAAACACAACAAACGATTCAATTATTAGTACCAAGGACACGACAACAGTTACTTTAGATACGTTTCAAAAAAGCACCAAAACCCCTGTTGGAATTTACCAGGTAATGCTTCCCTGCGAAGATTGTAAAGGAATTGAACATACGGTTTCTTTTAAACAAGATCTAACCTACAGGTTGGAAGAAAAAAAATGGGGCAAAAAAGTTGTTGCAAAATCTGAAGGAAGGTGGCAACCCAATGAAGGTAAAATATGGTTGTATCAAAATGATTCGGTGAAAGCAAGGTACATATGGAAAGGTGATACGTTGTGCTATTTATTTCCAGAAGAAAATACAGTTGCATTGCGCCGTTTGACACCAGCCACCGACAATTTAACCTGGCAAAAAAAAGCAGAAAAAGGGGTTGATTTTTTTGGTGTCGGCAATGAGCCTTTTTGGAATGTTGAAATTGATGATCAAAAAAATATTGCTTTTCACCTGGCAGAATGGAAAACGCCAAAGAATTTTAAACCGGTGCTGCCCACATTTTCCGATGACAAAATTATCTATAATTTAAAAACTGATTCCTCCACATTAAACATCACCATTTTTAATAACTTTTGTTCCGATGGAATGAGTGATTTCATTTACAACAATTCGGTAAAAGTGGTTTACAATAACCAGGTATATAATGGCTGTGGAATATTATTCGATAATTAGGCAAAGCGAGTCTTTTATTTGAGTGGTAGCTAATTTTAACGAAACCATCATAGGCAGTCCTTTATCAGACCAAATAATGGTGGTAGCTTTAACATAATGGGATTTGCATCTTGATTAAAAAGACAAAAAAGTTTTTAGAATTAGGATTTTAGCATTATAATTGCAGCGGAAATAGTTGAGAGATTCATTTTCTTTCTTACTCACATTCGGGTTTTTCAGTTTCCATTCAAAAAAAATCAATCATTAGTTTAAAGATCGGTTCTGATTTAGTGATTTACAAAATTACCTTTTACTATGTACGACATTCTGCAGTTGAATGACTTGCTTGTTCCGGAATTACTGGATATAGCGGAACAATTACAAATTGAAAATGTAAAAAAACTCGATAAACAAGAACTGATTTATAAAATCCTGGACAAACAAGCAGTTATGAACACAGAAGATAAAGCACTGCAAGGCGATAAGCCACGCCGCAAGCGCATTGTAAAAGCTACAACAGCCAACACAACAGAAGAAGCCATTGTAGAAGAGCCAATACCTGTTATTGCTGAAGAAAAAAAACCTATAAAAGCGGCTCGCCCGGTAAAAGCAGCTGCACCAGCAAAAACCGAGGACCGTCCTAAAAGAGTTCCAAAAAAGAAGACTGCCGAAGTAGAAGTCGAAGAAGAGGAAACAGCGGAAGTTGAAAACGAAAAGGAAACAGCAGTTGCCTTAGCTGAAGAAAAAACACAAGAGCAGGCAAATATTCCTTTAATAAACAGGCAGGACCTGTTTCCGCCGGAACCATCTCAAACAATTGATAGAAACAACAATAACCAACAACAAGGTGGCGGCGGAAAGTTTTACCCGCAACGCCGCGAACAAGCTTTTAATATAGAATTTGACGGAATCATTATAGGTGAAGGCGTTTTAGAAATGATGCCAGATGGTTATGGTTTCCTTCGTTCTTCCGATTACAACTATTTGTCATCTCCGGATGATGTTTACGTTTCTCCTTCTCAAATAAAATTATTTGGCTTAAAAACCGGCGATACCGTTTATGGTTCTGTACGCCCGCCAAAAGAAGGTGAAAAATATTTTGCGCTTTTAAAAGTGGAAAGTATCAATAACAAAAGCCCGGAGGAAGTTAGAGACCGTGTGCCTTTTGATTATCTAACGCCGCTTTTCCCGTTTGAAAAATTAAATTTATTTACAGAAGCAAATAATTATTCTACCCGCATCATGGACCTGTTTACCCCTATAGGTAAAGGTCAGCGTGGTTTAATTGTCGCCCAGCCAAAAACAGGTAAAACCATGTTATTGAAGGCAGTTGCCAATGCAATTGCAGCCAATCACCCGGAATGTTATTTAATGATTGTTTTGGTTGATGAAAGGCCGGAAGAAGTTACAGACATGGAGCGCAGTGTAAATGCAGAAGTTATTGCATCAACATTTGACGAGCCTGCTGAAAAACACGTAAAGGTTTCCACTATTGCTTTACAAAAAGCAAAACGCCTCGTGGAGTGCGGACATGATGTAGTTATTCTTTTAGATTCTATTACCCGTTTGGCCCGTGCACACAATACAGTTGCCCCTTCATCTGGTAAAGTTTTATCGGGTGGTGTTGAAGCAAATGCAATGCAAAAACCAAAACAATTTTTTGGTGCTGCACGTAAGGTGGAACATGGAGGTTCATTAACAATTATTGCAACTGCTTTAGTTGATACCGGCTCAAAAATGGATGAAGTTATTTTTGAAGAATTTAAAGGTACCGGTAACATGGAATTGCAATTAGAACGCCGCTTATCTAATAAGCGTATTTTCCCTGCAATCGATCTTGTTTCTTCTTCTACACGTCGTGATGATCTTTTACTTGAAAGAGATGTATTACAAAGAATGAATTTATTACGTGTGTTCCTAAATGACATGAACCCGGAAGAAGCAATGAATGAATTGCTGAAACGTATGCGTGGAACAAAGGATAATGAGGAATTTCTCGCTTCAATGAACCGGTAATTCCCCAATTTCTATACTTAATTATCAATGAGGCCTGTAGAGGCCTCATTTTTGTATATATAGGCTGAAACAAAAAAACAATCATGAATAAGAAATTTTTAAGCCTGTTTGCAGCGGCCTTGTCGCTTGGCTTTGTTGCCTGCAATAATGATGGAGATGGTACCGCAGAAAGCGATACAACTACAGTTACCACAGAAAACACGGCAACAACAATCAATACAACAAATGATTATGCAGCCCTTGCAGATACTTTTGAAATGGGAAATACCGAAGGACGTTATTTGGATGCCCGCACTGGTAAAGCCATTAAAATTAAAGTAGATCCACAAACTGGGACACGAACAAATGTAGAAACAGGCGAACCTGTTTGGCGCTATATAGACAACAGAACCTGGTGGGTTTATGGTGGTGATAATTGGGATACATTAGGAGAAGCGAAATTGGACAAGGATAAAGTTGTTTACAAAGGAGAGAATGATGCATGGGTAACCTATGAAAATCGTTGGCCGGAAGATGAAAAAATGGAAAAAGAGTGGAAAAAGAAAATTGGCGATACTAAAATTAAAGTAAGCAAGGATGGTGATGTTAAGATTAAAGATGAAGAAGGTAAAGTGAAGTACGATGCTGATGATAATAAAATAAAAACCGATAGTTCTAAATAATTAGAATGTTGTTAATTAGAATGGCCCGCTATTGCGGGCCATTTTTATTTGCTATATTGAGCTAATACCTTTGCAAAACCGTGATAGACAGGCTTACCATAAATGAATTTATAAATCGTTCAGAAAGTGCATTGGTCATTGATGTTCGATCACCTTCCGAATTCCTGCATGCGCATTTTCCCGGCGCACACAATGTTCCCTTATTTAATGATGAAGAAAGAAAAGTAGTTGGAACGGCTTACAAACAAGAAAGCAGGGAAAAGGCCATTAAAATTGGTTTGGATTTTTTTGGGCCTAAAATGAAAACGATTGTTGAAGAAGTTGAAAGCCTAATCAAGTCTTTATCATATAACGAAGCCGATGAAGAACAATCGCATGAAATTAAAAAAGAGATTTTTATTTATTGCTGGCGCGGTGGCATGCGCAGTGCTGCCATTGCCTGGTTATTAGATCTCTATGGCTTTAAGGTAACAGTTTTATCCGGCGGATATAAATCATACCGCAATTATGTGTTGGCTTTGTTGTCACTTCCTTACCGGTTTCGTGTTTTAGGGGGATATACCGGTTCAGGTAAAACAGAACTTTTGCATGAATTGAAAAAAAGGGGCGAACCTGTAATCGACCTCGAACAAATTGCCTCACACAAGGGATCGGCATTTGGTAGCATTGGTTTACCAAAACAACCTTCGCAGGAAATGTTCGAAAATTTACTGGCACTGGAGTTATCTGTTTTAAATTCAGAAGACGCTATTTGGATTGAAGATGAAAGTCAGCGTATTGGTTTAATTAATATTCCAAAAACTTTTTGGGATACAATCAGGAACGCACATGTTTACTTTTTAGACATTCCTTTTGAAGAAAGGCTTTCACATATAGTTTCCGAATACGGGCAATTTGAAAAATCAATTCTGGCAGAAGCTATTTTGCGCATAAGCAAACGTCTTGGCGGGCTTGAAACAAAAAATGCCATCCAATATTTGGAACAAGATGATCTTACTGAATGTTTTAGAATTCTTTTAAAATATTATGACAAAAGTTATTTTAAAGGATTACATAACCGTCAAGGTCTAACTTCGATGCTAACAACAATTATTTGTAGTTGTGTCGATCCGGAAAACGCTAATCTATTACCTATAAAACGCCAATTTGCATGAAAAACCTAATCATTGTTGCCTTATTACTATTTGGAAGCCTTACTGCAAAAACGCAGGTGGTCAGTGGCTTATATTCAGGCACCTTATTTAACGACACAACAAAAATGCTGCAAAGCTACCAACTGGCTTTAAGCGAATACAAGGGAAAAATTACAGGTTATTCATACACCACTTTCGTTGCAAATGATACTTTTTATTATGGCATCAGGAAAATAAAAGCCTTCGTAAAAGGTAGCGAGTTGATTATTGAAGATGATAAAATGCTCGTTAATAATTTCCCCGAATCTCCATCAAAAGGCGTTAAACGAATGAGCATAATTCAAATGAATGCGCAGGAAGACACGCTAAGCTCTTTATCTGGCCGATGGGAAACCAACAAGACAAAACAATATTATGCGGTGTCTGGTTCATTGCGCATTCTTCGCGATAATGATAGCAGCCAATCTGCTCTAATAAATCATTTAAAAGAATTAAATATTATCACCGGGAATGATAATACGCAAGCTCTTAATAACCCGCCAGCAACAGTAAAATCCAAACCTAAAGAAGTTAAAGAAAGAAAAAGTAACGAGCCGAAAACAGCAACTGTCAAATCAAAGAAAAAAGAAGATGATCTGGTAAAAAATAATGAACCGAAAACTAATAAACAAGTAACTGTTCCAATCACGCCGCAAATAATTACCCACGAACAAAGAAAAGAAAGGGTGATGCAGACTATTGATTTTGCAGGCGATAGTTTAATGCTTTCTTTTTATGATAATGGAGTTGTGGATGGAGATGTGATTAGTGTATACGTAAATGGAGAAAATGTAATTTCTAATGCCAAATTAACTGAAGTTGCGTTGAAAAAAACAATTTATGTGAAGGCCGGAAGCGACTCGCTTGAAATTAAATTGGTAGCAGAAAATTTAGGAAGTCTTCCGCCCAATACAGGCCTATTAATAGTACAGGATGGATCTAACAAATACAATGTAAACTTTAGTGCAGATCTGCAAACAAATGCAAGCATTGTATTTAGAAAAAGAAAATAATGTCAACAGAAATAAAACTAACTCAATTTTCAAAAGGTGGTGGGTGTGGCTGTAAAATTGCGCCATCGGTTTTGCAGCAAATAGTGCAATCCACAGGAATAGCTTACAATAATTTGTTAGTGGGTAATGAAAGCAGCGACGATGCCGCCGTGTATCAGATTAATGATAGTGATGCGATCATTTCAACTACCGACTTTTTTTTACCTATTGTTGATGACCCTTTTGACTTTGGAAGAATTGCAGCAGCGAATGCCATTAGCGATGTTTATGCCATGGGCGGAACACCTTTAATGGCTATTGCCATTCTTGGATTTCCTATTGAAAAATTGCCACTGGAAATTGCGCAACGCATTTTAGAAGGCGGACAGTCAATTTGTAAAGAAGCTAATATTCCATTAGCTGGTGGACACACAATTGATTCCGCTGATCCGATTTATGGATTAGCGGTTACAGGTAGAATAGATATAAAAGATCTAAAGAAAAATATTGGTGCAAAACAAGGCGATGTATTGTTTCTTACAAAACCTTTGGGCACTGGCTTATTAGCAACTGCTTTAAAACGTGGTTTGTTAGAAGAAGCTCATTACCAATCTTTGGTGCAACAGATGACATCACTGAATAACATTGGTATTGAGCTTGCAAAAATAACCGGTGTGTCCGCAATGACGGACGTAACAGGCTTTGGTTTGTTAGGGCATCTTATAGAAATGGCGGAAGGAAGCAATATATCCGTTGAACTAACGTACACGAACATCCCAAAAATGGAAGGTGCAGATGAATATTTGAAACTGCGCACAATTCCTGATGCTACCTTTAGAAACTGGAACAGCTATAGCAAAAAAGTGCAATTTGCAAAAGGTGTAAATGTAATGGAGGCCTTTAATTTATTGCCCGACCCGCAAACCAATGGAGGTTTATTAATAGCCGTTGATCCCGGCTCGGTTGATGAAATGAAAAGTATTTTTTTAAAAAATGGTCTGCACAAACATATTGAACCTATAGGAATATGTATTGAAAAAGGAGAAAAAACAATTCTCGTTTCTATTTAGTAGTAAGAAATATTTCCGCTACCATACAACGTACACTTCCACCACTTACTTTTTCAATAGTATCCACATTAAAAGGTAACAGTTTACCATATTGCTGCAGCCGTTCTTTTTGATTGTGCGTTAAAGCATTAAATGCAGTCTGGC
>JAKFCI010000257.1:0-2250 GCA_036676725.1 Chitinophagaceae bacterium | reverse complement strand
TATTTGCCCGGGCTTAAATGGTTCAGCCTTTTCAAAAGAGTTCCTGTATTTTCCTCGAATGATCTCGCCACGCACAAGAATTTGATAACCTGCTACGGGATAATTGATGCCTGTTGGAGCAGGGGTATTATATTTAAAAGTATGCGGAAATACATCAATAAGCTTTACCACAAAATCCGCATCTGTAGTTGATATGGCAGTAAATAATTCGGCGTACAACGGTCCACCCAAAGTCAGGTCCTCTTTTAAAACATTGGTTTCAAAAACCAAAACATCAGGACGTCTTGAAGCAAAACGCTGATCATCCGTCATGTATTCCCGTGTTCTGCGCATATGCACATCTTCTGTATAGGGAACCGGCTTAGCCGGATCGCTGGTATACTGTGTAAAAGAATTTGAAGTAGTTGGTTTATTCCAATCAAGGCTGCCGGAAGGTTGCAGGTATAAACTTTGAACCTGCATTTCTTTTGGCGGCCATTGCGCATACTGCTTCCAGTTATTTTCACCACTAAAAAATATGGATGCTTCGGCCAATTTACTTAGATCGCCTTTGCCTTTTAAATGGTAATTAAAAAAGGGCACTTCAATGTTGTTTTGATACCATTCAGAGGTTCTACTATTGAAACGAACATTACCTAAATATGAACCATCTCCGCGTCCGCCCCATTGTCCATGAAACCATGGCCCCATCACGATCTTATTATTGTTCTTTGCTTTTCCTTCAATGGCTTTGTATAAATTCCAGGCGCCAAAAACATCTTCCGCATCAAACAAACCACCTACAACCAGGGTATTTACTGAAGCAGGAATATTTTGCACAAAATTTCTAGTATCTCTTTGTTTCCACCAGGCATCAAGGTTAGGATGCGCATACAAGTCTTTCCAGAATTTAATGCTGTCACCCATAAGCCGGGCAAAATTCTTTAGCGCACCAGTTTTTAAATAATAGCTATAATTGTCTGCGCCTGGCGTAAACCTCGGAGGTGCACTTTGTGAAGTTGGCTTAGGCCTTGGGCGACCAAAACTTGGGTAAAAAGTAAATGCATCCATTAACATGAAAGCACCGTTGTGGTGAAAGTCATCGCCCATAAACCAATCTGTAACGGGCGCCTGCGGACTTACCGCTTTTACAGCAGGATGGCCGCTTAATGCCGTCATTGTTGCATAAAACCCGGGATAAGAAATGCCAAATGCACCTACGTTTCCATTGTTATGCGGAACATTTTTAAGTAACCAATCCACTGCATCATAAGTGTCCGATGCTTCATCGGTTTGGTTTCCTGTTTTATTAGGATTAAATGGACGCACATCAACGAAATCACCTTCGCTCATAAATTTGCCACGCACATCTTGTACAACAATTATATAATTCTCGCGGAAATAAAGCCGGTGGTATGAATTCCAGACATCGGGAAAATTTAATTCGCCATACGGTGCAGAAGAATAGGGCGTGCGGCGCATTAATATAGGGTGGGTTTCGGTTGTATCTTTTGGAATATAAATAGAAGTGAATAATTTAATTCCATCACGCATGGGTACCATACGTTCAATCTTATAATAATTATCGCGTATCCAGGCACTGTCAAGTGTATTGGTTTGTGCCTGGGAAAAGAAGGAAATTAAAAGTAAAAATAGAAGGCTAAGGAGTCTATTCATGTAAAAAATTATAGCTCCCAAGATAAAATAAAAATCACCAACGCATTTAAACTAAAAATCCAACACACCCATTTTACCGGATTGATAATCTAACATAGCCTGGCGAATTTCACCAGGATAATTCATAACAAAAGGACCTTGCGAAGCAATTGGTTCGTTAATAGGTTCACCAGCTAATAACAATATTTGCCCGTCACGAATACCGTGCAAAGCAATTTGATCACCATCTTTATGAGAAACCCCAAGGGTTAAATCTTCAAGGATGGTTCCATTGGTTTCAATCGTTCCTTGCAGCACATAGATCAAGGCATTATATGTTTCAGGAATATCAATAGTAGTTCTTGCCCCTTCTTTAAAATTTATCATCATCGCCATAATAGGCGAGAAGGTAGAGGCAGGTCCATTTACGCCATTATAGTTACCAGCAACAATATTAATTTCAAAACCATCTTTATTAATAAGCGGTATTTGCTCTTTTTTAATATCCTGGTATTTGGGTTCGGTCATTTTGTGTTCGCGAGGAAGGTTAACCCACAACTGAATAATCTCCATTGTGCCACCTTCTTTTGCAAAAGCATCGGATGGTCCTTCACT
>JAKFCI010000256.1:0-4014 GCA_036676725.1 Chitinophagaceae bacterium | reverse complement strand
CAATTAAAGCCGCTCCAATTAACTGCGCATGATCATGGTCTTGCTGTAATCGTTGAATGTTATTTCTAAGTGCATATGAGCCTGCAGCTGCTAAAAAACCAGCCTGACGCATACCACCGCCAAAGACCTTGCGTACTCTTCTCGCTTTTTTTATAAAATCTGTGCGACCTAATAATACACTGCCAACAGGGCAACCCAGGCTTTTGCTTAAGCATATTGAAATGGAGTGAAAAAGTTTTCCATATGCTTTTGCATCCTGTTTTTTTGCCACCAATGCATTAAAAAGCCTGGCGCCATCAAGGTGAAGCTTTAAATTATTTTCATCACAAACGGCCCGAATAGCTTCAATTTCTTCTAATTCGTAACAACTGCCACCGCCACGATTAGAAGTATTTTCAAGACAAACAAGACTTGTATGTGCTTTATGAACATCATCTGCGTTGATTGCATCTGCAACCTGTTGTGCCGTAACGCGGCCCCGGTCTCCATTTAATAGTTGTACAGAGCTGCCCGAATTGCTGGCAATACCGCCACCTTCATACTGGTACACGTGGGCTGTTTTATCACAAATCACTTCGTCGCCATGTTGCGTGTGGCACCTGATACCAATTTGGTTGGTCATGGTGCCCGAAGGACAAAAAACCGCCGCTTCCATCCCAAACATGGCAGCGCTAAGGTGTTCCAATTCATTTATTGAGGCGTCTTCCCCAAATACATCATCACCAATTGGGGCATTCATCATTGCTTCCAGCATTGGAGGTGTGGGCTTTGTTACCGTATCCGATCTAAAATCAATAAGCATTAAAAAACTTTACTGCAATTTAGACAGTAGTCCTTATTAATAAACATTCAGCTCTTTTAATTGAGCTGATTCATAAAAAAAATATCCTTCAATTATATATTACTAGTTGCAACCCGCTCAAAGTCAATATTTTATAAAAATTCACCCTTGTTTATTATTATGCCTTTAAAACGTAAATTTTTCCTCTTATCCAAAAACAGGGAAAATGTGTAACCGCACAATTAGTGCTGCGTCCAATAGATCAGCATAACCGATCATCCAAAAATATTACCGTTCACTACAAAACAATGTTCTTTGCATTGCATAGTACCTACTTTTACAGTGTAATAATTAAAGACAAGTACTAAAACCAAAATAAAATGAAAAAGTTAGTCCTGATGGTATCGATGGTAGTAGCCTTAACTACAATGGGTTTTGCCCAAAACAAGACCGGCAAAATTTCAGGGACTGTTATCGATGGCAATCAAAAAACCATTGAATCTGCAACAATTGCCTTGTTAAATGCTAAAGATTCAACGGTTGTAAAATATGCTGTAGCAGACAAAAACGGTATGTACCGTTTTGAAAACATAGCTGCGGGAAAATACATGGTGTCTATTACTGCAGTAGGACATTCAAAAGGATTTTCTGAACCCGCGGAGATTTCTGATTCAAAAAATGAAATTTCGGTAAAAACCATCGAATTGGTTCCTGTAGCAAAAGGTTTAGCAAGTGTTACGGTTACTTCCAAAAAACCTTTGATCGAACAGAAGATAGATCGCACAATTGTTAACGTAGAAGCTTCTGTAACCAATGTAGGTTCATCTGCTTTAGAAGTTTTGGAAAAATCTCCGGGTATAACAGTTGATAAAGATGGAAACATAAGCCTGAAAGGAAAAGCTGGTGTAATGGTTTTAGTTGATGGTCGCCCAACACAATTGGGTGGCACTGACCTTGCCAATTTGTTACGTAGTATGAATGCAACCCAATTAGACCAGATCGAAATTATGACCAACCCGCCTGCAAAATATGACGCTGCCGGTAATGCAGGCGTGATCAACATCAAAACAAAAAAGAACAAACAAATGGGATATAATGGAACGCTTAGCCTTGGATACGGACAAGGAAAATATCCCAAATTCAATGAAGGAATAAACTTTAACTATCGCAAAGGAAAAATAAATGTGTTTACCAACTTAAACCACAATTATCGTAAAGGATTTCAGAATTTAGACATCCAACGCAACTTCCGTAATGAAGACACAAAAGAAATCACATCGTATTTTGACCAGCAGGCAAGAATGATGAATGAAGGAAATTCTTATAATGCAAAAGTTGGTGTTGATTATTTTGTAGATAAAAAAACCACACTTGGTGTAGTTGTTTCCGGTTTATCAAACCAGGGCGATTTTCAAAATAAGAATACAGCATTGATTTATAGCCCTGTGGGCAGTTTACAGGATATAACAAAAGCACTGTCTTTATCTAACAATGATTTTAAAAATCTTAGTACCAATTTAAATTATCGTCGTGTGCTTGATACTACTGGTAAAGAGATTACAGCCGATCTAGATTACCTGGTTTATAATACAGAAGATAATAATTCTTTATCTAACTACTATTTTAATGCATCAGGAAACACCAAACAAAAAGGTGATACACTTTATGGATTTTTACCACAGGATATTCAAATATTGAGTGGAAAAGTAGATTACCTGCAGCCACTAAAAAAAGGAGCAAAGTTTGAAGCAGGTATTAAAACCAGTTTTGTAAAAACCGATAATAATGCGCAATACGACACAGTGCACAATGGTACAATTGTTCGTGACCTGGGACGCAGCAATTATTTTGTATACGAAGAGAACATTAATGCTGCATACGTAAACCTAAGTACACCTTTAAGCAAAAAATTAAATGTGCAATTAGGGTTAAGATTAGAGAATACTACTAATAATGGTCGTTCAACAGGCTTTACTTTTAACAATGGTACAAGTGAATTTGAAGCTTTTGATACAACATTTAAAAACAACTATACACAGTTATTTCCTACTGCATATTTCCAATACGTAGTGAACGAAAAAAATAACCTGGGTCTTAATTACGGAAGAAGAATACGTCGTCCCAACTACGAAAGCTTAAATCCATTTATCGAATTTTTAGACCGTTATACTTACGAGCAAGGAAATCCAAACCTGAAACCCCAATTCAGTCATAACATAGAATTGAGCCACACGTTTAAAAACATTTTGACCACTACTTTAAATTATACTAAAACCACTGACATTATTCAGCAGGTAATTGAACAGAATACAGCAAAGAAAGAAACCTTTATTAAACAACAAAACATTGCAGACCAACGCCAGTATGGAGTTGCCGTAAACTTAGGCATGCCAGTCAACAAATGGTGGACAAGCAATATTTATGTAAATGCATCAAACAATCGCTTTAGCGGAATAGTGAATGGTGACCAGGTAACTATAGAAGCAAACATGTTGATGTTAAACGGTTCGCAGCAATTTAAAATTTCAAAAAACTTTAGTGCAGAAGTAAGTGGTTTTTACCGAACTGCTGGTCTGGAAGGTGTGATCAAAACAAAACCAATGGGCATGGTATCTGCTGGTTTCAGCCAAACTGTATTAAAAGGCAAAGGAACACTTAGGTTAAATATTCGCGACTTGTTTTACACACAAAAGTTCCAGGCAGAAACAAGATATGGCAATGTTGATGCAGCTTTCCAAACTAATAGAGATAGCCGTGTAGCCAACCTTGGTTTTACTTACCGCTTTACAAAAGGTAAAATGAACGGTGCACCAAAAAGAAGAGCTGGAAGCGCCAACGACGAACAAAGCAGGGTAGGTGGCGGAAGCGGAAATTAAAACAACCATTCATCATACATCAGATCCCGTTCAAATAATGAACGGGATTTTTTTGATCCATAATGTAACATGATGGAACAGCATGGCGTCAAAGAATACAACACACAAAAATGTTATGAAAAAAGTATTTGTATTAATGGCGGGCCTGTTTTTGAGTATGTACAGTTTTGCCCAGGGAGGTAACAAAATTTATGGCATTATAAACGCCAACGATGAAGCCGCATTACAGGGCGCTACCATCGAATTATTAAAAGCTTCAGATTCATCGTTAATAAAAGTTGCACTTTCTAATAAGGATGGAAAATATGAATTTGAAAATATTTTGGATGGACAATATATTCTATCCGCATCTGCAGT
>JAKFCI010000255.1:0-4813 GCA_036676725.1 Chitinophagaceae bacterium | reverse complement strand
TGTGGCGATTCAAAATAAAACTGGTCGATCATGATGGTGCCATTCTCCACTTGTTTAAAATGATGTTCGTGTTTCATCTTTTTAAAATCTCCCTCCACCTGTTCGTCGATGAAGATATGCGGCTTATTATACGACGTGATTTTGATCTTCAATCTTCGCTCTTTCAATAAATGTTTGGCCTTCCAGGTCACGGTTTCATTCAACCCAATTAAACCACCCAAACGCCCTTCTATCGCCTTTTCGCCAAATTTTGTCATTGATTGTTTGTGAAGCGTAATGCTTCGGCTTAAATCAAAAACACGGTCAATTGGAGCGGCAATAAAATTGGTTAAATGTATTAGTTGCATTGGGATCAATAGGTAGTGAAACAAATTACATACTTATAGCAAAAGTATTTTCGGGTGCTTTTTAATATTAACTAAAAGGCACTTTCACTACTTTGGCAAGTAATAATTTGTCGCGAACCTTTATGTAAATCGTTTCATCGATTTCGGAATATGCTTTCCTTACATAGCCCATGCCAATAGCTTTACCAAGTGTTGGCGATTGTGTTCCGGAAGTTACATAGCCAATGGTATCGCCGTCAAATGCTTTTATTTCATAGCCGTGGCGCGGAATGCCTTTGTCAATCATTTCAAAACCCACAAGCTTTCTTTCAACACCTACTTCTTTTTGTTTTTGTAAAATATCTTTTGCAATAAAATCCTTTGAAAATTTGGTGATCCATCCCAAGCCCGCTTCCAGCGGTGATGTTGTATCGTCAATATCATTGCCATATAAACAATAGCCCATTTCTAAACGAAGTGTATCTCTTGCAGCCAAACCAATAGGTTTAATGCCTTCGCCACCGGCTGCAAAAATTGCATCCCAAATTTTATCTGCAGCGCCGTCTTTGTCTTCAAAATAAATTTCTACACCACCCGCACCTGTATAACCGGTTGCACTTACTAATACATTGTCAACCCCTGCAAATTTTCCTTTGGTAAATGTGTAATATTTCAAATTCAAAATATCCATTTCGGTAAGGGACTGTAAAATTTTTGTTGCATTAGGCCCTTGCACGGCAAGCAAACAAGTTTCATCGCTTATGTTATGCATTTCAGCACCTTGGCTATTGTGATTTTGCATCCAGTTCCAGTCTTTTTCAATGTTAGATGCGTTAACAACGATCATGTACACCTTATTTGGCTCCAGGCAATAGATCAACAGATCATCAACAATGCCACCGTTTTCGTTTGTTAAGCAACTGTATTGCGCTTTGCCAGCAGTAAGCTTTGATGCATCGTTTGTGGTAACACGTTGAATCAGGTCAAGCGCCTGGTCGCCTTTTATAATGAACTCGCCCATATGGCTAACATCAAAAACACCGGCTGCCTTACGAACAGTATGATGTTCTTCATTAATTCCTGAATAACTGATCGGCATATTGTAACCTGCAAATTCAGCCATCTTAGCGCCTAATGCAATATGCTTTTGGGTAAACGGTGTATTCTTCATTTTAATTTTTTGGAAACGCAAAAATAGAGAACAGTTTTTAGTTTATACTTTATAAGTATTTATCGCCTTTGTTAAGTGCTTATACAAAGAAAGGCTCCTGGATAAGGAGCCTTGAACACAACTTAATTGTAAGTAAGTTGCCAACTTCAACCTAGATCAAAATATATTTTTCACCATCATTAAATAATGAGCATCGAAAAAATTGGTGATTTTATTTGCGCAAGTACAGTGGCCCTGTTCGTAGAAATATTTATTTTAGAAATATTTTCTCTTTCTCTTCTTTGTAATTCTTCCAACTTGCGGCGTTCTTCTTCAATTTTTCTTTGCTGTATTTCAATTTCATCCTGAATTTTACGGTCTTCTGAAATAGTATCTCTTGTAGTACTATCCCTTCTGTATTCGTACTCGCCGGTATTTGTGGTAGTTGCTTTTT
The DNA here is from genome assembly GCA_036676725.1 of Chitinophagaceae bacterium. Lineage (GTDB taxonomy): Bacteria > Bacteroidota > Bacteroidia > Chitinophagales > Chitinophagaceae > Flavisolibacter. Next base: position 2,883 of record JAKFCI010000255.1, on the reverse strand, counting down.
TTAAAGGATCCACTAATTCACCTTCTGCTGTCATTACATAATCAATACCTGGTTCCCAGTTGTAAAAATTATCATCATGCCAGTCAATTTCCCAATCGTTATTGCGCCAGTTTCTTTTCTGTGCAATACGCACATTATTGAAGTCAAGTTTAGTAACTGTTTCATCAAAGCGGATCATTTTACCAACAGGCACTTGCACTTCGGTAATTACCTTCTGACCCCTGTATTTTTCATTCTTGCTTACAGCAAAGCCACTTGCCAATACCAAAGCACTGTCCATTGTTGTTGCTGTAAAGCGGATCTTTTCTGCTCTTTGGCTTGCTTCGACACGATTGCGACCGCGGCTTTCCTTCCAAAGCGTTACATGATATAAAGAGTCCTCGCTTTTTGCAACACGGATTTTAATGTCAGATAATCTTAAGGAATCTTCTGTGATATCCCAACCACCATCATCGCCATCATCATTGATCCAACCAAATGTACCGCTGTACCTGATGCGGGGTTCGTCAATACGTACCACCATTTTATTCATTGGCATACTTGTCGTAGTAACACCTTGTTCAATTACACTTCCATAACGCCAGTCTTTTGTCATAGAGGCAATAAAAATGATCAGGGAGATCCAGCCCATTGTCCATAGTCCACCGAAAACCCAACCAAGAGAACGATTTTGTGAACGAACTTTCATCATCCTGCGAACGATCCAGGTAATGATGGCGATCAAAGGCACTGCAAGAAAGAATATCATTGTACCCCATAAAGATGCATTCTGCCAAAAACCATTTAATAAAAAATCATTAAACGGGCGGGCTACACCACCAACAGTAAATACAATTACTATTACAAAAAGTGCGAATGCTATTGCACCTGCTACAAAAAGAAAGAAAGATTTAAAAAGCACACCTATTACATGTCCGCAGCCACTTGCAACTGGTCGGGCCGCCTGGCCTACTTCCGTGGCAAAGGTTCTGCCTCTTGTATTAGCAAACTGGCTTGCTCTTTCGCCAAAGTTTTGAGCGGTTGCTTTTACTTCTGCACCCCAGTCCTGTGCCCTGTTTTTAAATTCGCCCATGCCTTCCTGTACATTCTGGCGTATGCGGTTTACGTCTACTTTTTCGCCTCTCATTTCCATTTTTTCAAATGGGCTTCTTGCTTCGGGTAAAACGATCCAAAGTATTATGTAGGCGACTACAAAAGTTCCGGTAAATGAACCGATGAACAGATCAGGAAAATCGGGACCGTGGAATGATCCAAAGATTCCATTCATTATGCTTAATAAAATATTCAGAATCAAAGGAGCGGCGAAAATGGTACGAATGATCCATGTTTCCTTATTGAAGTATGCAGCGATACCCCCGGCAACACCGCCTATTATGCGGTCTTCCGGGTTACGAAACAATCGCTTGCCTTCGTAACCTTCCAGGTCTTTCACCGGAAGGAAGATCCATAAAAGGATGTAAAGAAAGATACCTGCGCCAAAACCGCCAAACGTAATAATGGCAAATAATAAACGCACAATCGCGGGATCCACATTCATGTAGTTTGCTATACCCGAACAAACACCACCTAAAATTTTATCGGCACGATCGCGGTACAATCTTCCCTTAAAACGTCTTGCACTGGTTTGCGTGTATTCGCCACCCGTTGCATACGAACCAGTTGGGCCTTGTGCGCCAGGTGTAGCTGTATTTTCAGCCGCTTCCGCTTTTTCAAAATCTTCTACACGTCCCATAGATGAAATGATCTCTTCCATGTCTGCTTCTGTTACTGCAGTTGCGCCCTTTTTCACCTTATCATTCATTAATTCAGCTACGCGACTTTCAATATCATTGATGATCTCATCCCTGCCTTCTTCGTTTGCAAAATAGCGCCGAAGACTTTCTATATATCGTTTTAAACTTTCGTAAGCAGCGTCCTCAATCGGTATTACCCTGCCGGATAAGTTTATATTGATGATCTTTTTCATTTTTTTTGGTTGAAGTTTTTTTATGAATTAGTTACTTTTTGTATGGTGAGTTTATTTACACCATTTGATAATTCCTGCCAGGTTTGCTCCAGTTCGTTATAGAACGTTTCACCTTTTTCTGTTAGCAGGAAGTATTTACGGGGCGGCCCGGAGTTGCTTTCTACCCATCTGTAGGTGAGCATATCAGCATTTTTTAGTCGTGTAAGTAGAGGATAGAGAGTGCCCTCTAAAATTTGGAGGCCGGCGGCTTTCATTTCCTCTACTATATCACTTGGGTAGGCCTCACCCCGGCGAATAATAGAGAGAATGCAGAATTCCAGTATTCCTTTCCGCATCTGGCTCTGGGTATTTTCTATATTCATTTTTCTGTCTTTTAAATATTAAGCTACAATGACATAACAAATATAAGGCGTTATTTGGTACTATGCAAACTATAGTACCAAATATTTTATGGTAATTGCCGATGCAGAATAGTTAAGTAATTGGTTATCAACATAGTCTAAATTTTTAAATATTTAAAATATTGATGAATGGTATTTCAGAAGGATGAAAATTATAGTTGCAAAAAAAGGCGCCCATTTTTGGACGCCTTTCTATTTTATAATAGCAATATTATTTCTTCAGTCCGATCTCCCTTAACCGTTCGTCTAAATATTCTCCAGCCGTTGCATCTTCATACGCCTTAGGCGTTTCTTCATCGATGCAACCTTCCAGGCAAGCCAGGTTCATGCTACCTTTTGGATGTAAAAAGAAGGGAATGGAAAAACGTGAAGTACCCCATAATTCTTTTGAAGGATTTACAACACGGTGGGTAGTTGAACGCAAACGGTTATTTGTTAGTCTTTGTAACATATCACCTACGTTCACCACAATTTGTTCCGGCAAAGAAGTTACACCCACCCATTCGTTTTGTTTGG
>JAKFCI010000254.1:0-8373 GCA_036676725.1 Chitinophagaceae bacterium | reverse complement strand
AATTCATCGTTCATAGGAAAATCCGGAAAGCCTTGTCCCAAATTAATGGCATTGTGTTCAAGCGCCAAAGAACTCATGACAGTAAATATAGTTGTACCAGCATTTGGTAATTTGGAAGTCAGTTGAATTTTTGACACAGTTGATGATTAAGAGTGAAATTTTTTAAAATTATTCGATGATGGCTGTTGCTTCTATTTCAATAAGAAATTTTGGCTCGATGAGGGCACGAACTTCCACCATTGTATTGCATGGTTTAATCTGCTGAAAAAATTCGCTGTGTGCTTTCCCGTATTCCTGCCAACGGCTTATATCGGTAACGAACATACGAACCCTGATTACGTCTTTCATTTCGGCTCCTGCACGCAATAAAACAGCTTCTATTTTTTGATAAATATATTTTGTTTGCAGGTAAGCATCATCTTCTCCCACAACAAGTCCTTCCTCGTCAGATGCAACCGTACCGGTTACTTCAACAATATTTCCAATCTTCACTGCACGGCTATAACCAACAATATCTTCCCACTTTGAACCCGAAGAATAATTAATTCTGCTGGACATTTTTTATAGATATATTTTCTTGTTTAATTAATGGCTGGCAATGAAAACGTAATAAAATTTGCGTTAGGGTAATTACATCTTTTTGGCAATAATGTACAATGCGCTCTACGTTTTTTTCTTTCCAGTAAACATGGTTTACCTGGCTTCCATCTATGTCATCTTTTGGCGAAGGAATACCCAACACCTTAGCTAATAATTTTAATGTAGTGTAACTTTTATAATCTCCGAATTTCCACATTTCCATTGTATCTAAATGCCGTACTTCCCATGGTTTTCTACCTGTAATTTGCAAAGCTTCTGGTATGCTCACTCCATTAATTATCATTCTTCGGCAGATGTATGGATAATCGAATTCTTTGCCGTTATGCGCACATAAATATTTATCTGCACCCGACCACTTTTGCATCATTTCAGAAAAATCGTTCAATAATTTTCGTTCGTCTTCACAGCAAAAAGATTTTATAACCAGCATCCTGTTTTCGCCTGCACCTTGTAAATAGCCACAGCTAATACAAATGATTTTTCCAAACTCGGCGTATATGCCTGCTCGTTCGTAAATACTTTCATTTGTCTCTGTTTCTTTATTGCGCAAAAGAATTTGTGCCTTTAAATCCCAAAGTTCCTTCCAATCATCGGTCAGGTCATTGTAGGATGCAGATTGAGCAACAGTTTCAATATCTAAAAAAAGAATGTTATTAAAATTCATAGTAAATCAAATAAGTACAAGCATAGAATTTTAATCTATACACAATTAAACAACCTTTAAATAGATTGCTTTATTATAACCTTAAGCTACAATAAAATTAAGTTTGCAGGAGAGAAAACTATTGCGGTTACTTTTTATTTATCAGAGGTACTCATCGCCCATGTTGCGTTTTACTTCTGCCACATATTCTTTTATTTCCTGTTCTTTTTCTTTTTGGCAAATAAGCAAAACATCTTTTGTGTCTACAACAATAAAATCATCGAGCCCTTGTAATATGATCAGTTTATCGTTGGAAGAATGAACAACGCATTTCGTAGCATCAATGATCATAACTTTTTTACCAGCCACAGCATTGTTTAGAGAATCTTTCTCCATATTTTCCCATGCACTGTTCCAGGTTCCCAGGTCGCTCCAGCCGAAGGAGGCAGGAATTACATAAACATTATCAGCTTTTTCCATTATTCCAAAATCAATGGAAATATTTGTGCATTGCGGATATATGGTTCCTATTGCTTCCTTTTCGTGCACAGTGTTAAAGCGATCTTCTTCGCCGCTAAAAACTTCATGCATTTCCGGCAAGTGCTTTTTAAATGATTCCACAATGCGTTTTACCTGCCAAACAAAAATGCCTGCATTCCATAAAAAATCGCCACTAGCAATAAAGGTTTGCGCCAGGTCTTTGTTTGGTTTTTCGGTAAAGGTTTTTACTTTATAAACAGATGGAATTGCTTCATTCATTTCGTGCTGTATGTACCCATAACCTGTATTTGGATACGTTGGCGTGATACCAATGGTAACAAGTGCATTAAAATGGTTGACAAAGTCTAAACCCTTTGCACAAACTTCAAGAAATTTTTCTTTTTCAAGTATCAAATGATCTGCCGGTGCAACAATCAAACAAGCATCAGGATCTTTTTTTAATAATTTAAAAGAGATCAATGCAATACAGGGAGCAGTATTCTTTCGAAACGGTTCACCAATAATATTTTCTTCGGCTATTTCCGGCAATTGATCTTTTACCAGGTCAATATATTCATTGGCAGTGATGACAAAAATATTTTCGGTTGGCACAATTCCTTTAAAACGATCGAAGGTTTGTTGTATAAGTGTTGAGCCCGTTCCCAATATATCTAAAAACTGTTTTGGAAAACCTGTACGGCTGACCGGCCAAAATCTTGAACCGATTCCACCCGCCATAATGGCTACATATGTATGCTTATTGATATTTTTCTTAACTAATGCGTTCATAATTATAATAATCCTTCTTTTACCAGGTCGTGCAAGTGTACAACACCAATATATTTTTCATCATCTACCACTACTAATTGTGTAATGGCATTACTTCTCATCATATCTAAAGCATTTACCGCCATTTCAGTGGATGCAATTGATTTTGGGTTTGGGGTCATTATGTGACCGGCCTGGATATTTTCAAAATTTTCAGTTTTCTCTAAAAGCCTTCTAAGGTCACCATCCGTTATTACACCTGCAAGTGTTCCGGCATTATTAATTACCGCGGTTATGCCCAATCTTTTTTTCGTCATTTCCATAATCACCTCTTTTAAAGACTGGGTGATGTTTACCTGGGGCTTTTCGTTTTCTGCACATAAATCGGATACACGTAAATATAATTTTTTACCAAGTGCACCTCCGGGATGCAATTTTGCAAAATCTTCTACGGCAAAACCTCGCTTTTCCATTAAGCAAACGGCAACGGCATCACCCATTGCTAATTGAGCAGTGGTGCTGGTAGTTGGTGCAAGATTGTTTGGGCAAGCTTCTTTTTGCACCGTTGTATTTAAAATATGATCAGATTTTTTTGCAAGGAAAGACGAAGTATTCCCTACCATTCCAATTACTACATTGCCAAAATTCTTAATAAAAGGAACTAAAACTTTTATTTCCGGGCTTTCCCCGCTTTTGCTAATAATTAAAACAATATCATTTTGTTGCACCATGCCTAGGTCACCATGGATGGCGTCCGCTGCATGCAAAAAAATGGAAGGAGTTCCGGTGGAATTTAGCGTTGCCACAATTTTTTGCGCAATAACAGCACTTTTGCCTATTCCGCTAATGACTATGCGCCCGGTGCAAGCCGCTAATACATCTATAACTTCTTCAAAACCTTGTAATTGCCCTGCAAGATTTTTAACAGCTTCCGCCTCCATTTCAATAGTGCGAATGGCCGTATTTAATATTGATAATTCAGTTTTCAAGCGCTCAAAATTAAGTCTTTAAAAGAATCAATGGATTTTACTTACTAATGATGATTTTAACCTTTTTGGTTTTCGATTAACTATTATAGTGAGTTAAATTCGCATGCTTAACAAAAATTGATCCTTTGGTAGATAGGCCGTACCTTAAATAACTTTGATTTTTCAGGTTATTAATCATCTACTTATGTTTCAATAATTATTTAATGCTTTTTCAAAAGCATGAAAATCCGATAGAATAATGGCAACAGTTAAAAAAACAGCAACAAAGAAAACAACATCCACAAAAACCGTTTCTTCTACTTCATCTTTTTCTTCTGAACAATTACATACCTCTTTACAGGAACATTTTGGATTTAAAGAATTTAAAGGCGACCAGGAGTTAATCATACAAGCCGTGTTAAATGGCAAAGATTCTTTTGTAATTATGCCTACTGGCGGCGGTAAAAGCCTTTGTTACCAGTTGCCTGCGCATATTTTGCCGGGAGTGGCAATTATTGTAAGTCCTTTAATTGCACTAATGAAAAACCAGGTAGACCTGGTTCGTAGTTACAGTAGCCAGGACGATGTAGCCCATTTTTTAAATTCAACGCTCTCTAAAAAAGAAATAAAAGTGGTCCAGGATGATTTAAAATCCGGCAGGACCAAAATGTTATACGTAGCACCGGAAACACTAACAAAACAAGATAACCTTGACTTCTTTAGCGGTTTAAATGTTTCTTTTTTCGCTGTGGATGAAGCGCATTGTATTTCTGAGTGGGGTCACGATTTTCGACCGGAATACAGGCGTTTAAGGGAAATGATGGACCAGATAAACGGTGAAGTGCCTGTAATTGCGCTGACTGCAACGGCTACGCCAAAGGTGCAGAGCGATATTTTAAAGAACCTTGGATTAAGAGAACCACAGGTTTACATGTCTTCCTTTAATCGTCCAAACCTGTATTACGAAATTCAGCCAAAGATTAAAAAAGAAGAAACGCTGAAAAGCATTGTAAAATTTATCAGCCAAAACAAAGGCAAAAACGGCATTATCTATACAACGAACCGGAAAACAACCGAAGAATTAGCTGAGTTGCTTCGCCAGAATGGAATTAAATCAGTTGCTTACCATGCCGGTATTGATTCTAAAATCAGGGCAGAACGCCAGGACCAGTTTTTAAATGAAGACACACAGGTAATTGTTGCCACTATTGCATTTGGAATGGGAATCGATAAACCGGACATCAGGTTTGTTATTCACTACAACATGCCAAAATCAATTGAAAACTATTACCAGGAAACCGGTCGGGCCGGTCGTGATGGTTTGGAAGGGAAGTGTATTTTGTATTATTCGCATAAAGACGTAAGCAAACTAGAGCATTTAATGCGTGACAAGCCGCTTACCGAAAGGGAGGTGGGTTCGCAATTAATAAACGAAACGGTTGCCTATGCCGAAACAGGTGTTTGCCGAAGAAAGATGTTAATGAGTTATTTTGGCGAAGACTATGGCGACCAAAACTGCGGCAGTTGCGATAACTGCCTTCATCCAAAGGAAAGAATTGAAGCTAAAGAAAATGTTGTTGATGTTTTAAAAACCATCAAAGCATTGGATGAACGTTTTGCTACAGAATACATTGTTCGCATTGTTACCGGGCACCTTACCCCACAAATTAAAATGTATCGCCACGAAGGCTTGGATGTATTTGGAATTGGAAAATCAAAACCCGATCATTTTTGGAATTCGCTGGTACGGCAATTATTATTAGAAGGTATTTTGCAAAAAGATATCGAGGAATATGGTGTTTTGAAGATCACCAAAAAAGGGCAGGACTTCTTAAAGAAACCAAAATCCTTCTCGGTTGTATTGAATAATTTATTTGAAGACGCAAATGAAGATGATGAAGAAAGCAACACTAATTCTCATGAAGGCCTGGCTTTAGACGAAGGGTTGCTCACGCTTTTAAAAGAAGTGCGTCAAAAAGAAGCAAAGAAAAAAAATCTTCCTCCCTTTGTTATTTTCCTTGAAAGCTCTTTGCAGGATATGGCTACTATGTACCCGACCACAACAGCGGATTTGGAGAAATGCCAGGGGGTTAGCAAAGGAAAGGCGATCCGTTATGGCAAACCTTTTATTGATGTAATTGCCGAATATGTTGAAGCGAATAATATTGTAAAGCCGGATGACTTTGTAATGAAAAGCGTTATCAATAAAAGCAGCAATAAGGTGCACATCATTCAGCAGGTAGATAAAAAGATTCCGCTGGAAATGATCGCTAAGAATAAAGATTTGCGTATTGATAGTTTATTAGAAGAAATGGAGACGATTGCTGCAAGTGGTACAAAACTGAATTTAGATTATGCCATTTCTGATATGCTGGATGAATACGAGCAGGAAGAGATCATAGACTATTTTAAAGGTTGCGAAACATCCTCCCTGGAAACTGCGCAGCAGGAACTATCAGATGGTAATTACAACTGGGAACAATTGAAGATCATGCGTATAAAGTTTTTAAGTGTTTATGGCAACTAATCAAAGTTTTTCATTGTTTCTCAATATTCTAATTATAGAAAACCTTATTTTTGCAGCCCGCAATTGCGAAAGGATGGTGCGGTAGCTCAGTCGGTAGAGCAAAGGACTGAAAATCCTTGTGTCGCCGGTTCGATCCCGGCCCACACCACAACCCTCGGTAACATTTATCGAGGGTTTTTTTATGCCTATTGTTTTTCCAACAACACTTTAAGCATGTCAATAATTGATAATTTGTTTTAATTGATGAAAACCCCAAATATTCAAACAATCTTTTTTCTACTAAAGTGCCTCCCAACTTAGCATTTAAGCGATTATCCGTATATCTTCGCGTTGCAAAATTCTTTGCTTTTTTATTTTAATTGTGTATTTTTAATTACTTAATTACGTATATATGAAACCTATCACCCTGGTACTACTTACCATATTATTTTTTTCGTGTGAAAAAGAACCCGTTACCCCGCCAGAACCTCCGGTAGTAGTTGTTGGTGATCTATTGGAAAGTGCTGTTACCACAACTGGCTCGGACACTTACTCTTATACTTATGGTTATGATGGTGCAAACAAGCTTAATGCTGTTGCTTTTTCATCAACAAAACAAGGCACTTCAAAGACAGACAATATGTCGATAACAAGAAATGCCGGCGGCATTATTGAATCATTTACATATAAGAGTACTGCGTTCCCAACTGGTCTTGATAACATTTTATATAAGATCGGTTATGATGCGGCACTTAAACAATATACCAACAACGTTGGTAAATATGTTGTGGCAGGCGTTACATACACAGACAGCGTAACTTATACTTATGCTACTGGTAATATTGTAAGTGTTGAAACATTTGAAAAGGAAAATGCAGGCGCATACAAAAAATTAAGGAAGCAGGATTTTACTTATGATGACAAAGGAAACATTGCCACTTTAAAAAATTATAACTACAATTCTACATCTGCCAGTTATGTTGCAGCAAACCAGGTGGTTTTTGAGTATGATGCAAAACTGAATGCTTTAAAACTTGGTGACGAAGGTCATGTACTTAGTTTGTTGGAATTAATTTCGGCAAACAATCAAACAAAAGGAACTTATACTGATTTGGTTAATGCTACCAACAGTTATGTTGTTAATGCAGAATATGCGTACAACACAAAGAACAGGCCTTCTACAGCAAAAATTACTTATCCGCCATCAACAGTTACTTTAAATACTGTTTATAAGTATAAGTAGTTTTATAAATTCCTGGCTATTTAAAAATTTTAATAAAGTTTTCCTGAAAAGGAAAACTTTTTCTTTTAAAGGGCGGTGAAGTTTCAACCACCACCTAATAAAAAGGATATTTGCCTTTAGTAAAACAATATTTAGCTGTGGAAGATGAATCTAATAAAATGTTTCAATTGGCAACCGAATTGGTTTGCGGTACCCACAGTAATATTTTTCTTACTGGTAAAGCAGGAACGGGAAAGACTACATTTTTAAAACACATTAAAGAGATTAGTGGCAAAAACCTGGCAGTGGTTGCGCCAACGGGTGTTGCTGCTATTAATGCAGGCGGTACAACAATTCATTCTTTTTTCCAACTGCCTTTTTCTCCTTTTATTCCGGCAGCAGCACCGCCTTCTAGTTCACAGGCATTAAATGCTCATACATTGTTAGGTCGTTTGAAGCTTACAAACGAACGCCGCCTGGTATTACGCCAATTAGAGTTGTTGATTATTGACGAAATAAGCATGGTTAGAGCTGATACCCTGGATGCAATTGACGTAGTGTTACGTCATTTTCGTTTTCGCAACCATGAGCCATTTGGTGGAGTGCAAGTTTTAATGATTGGCGACATGTATCAAATTCCTCCTGTTATAAAAAAAGAAGAATGGCAATTGTTATCGCAATTTTATAGGAGTGGTTATTTTTTTGATAGTCGCGTAATGCAACAGGCACAACCCGCTCATATCGAGTTTACGAAAATTTACCGGCAGCAAGATGAGCGATTTGTGCGCTTGCTCAACCAGGTTCGAAATAATAAGTTAGATGAGGAGGGGAAGCAAATTTTAAAAGAATTGTATAAACCCGGCGTTTCAGCAAATGATTTGAATGATTGCATAATTCTTACGACACATAATGCCAAAGCCGATGAGATCAATAGTAATCGGATGGCCCAATTAAAAACAAAGTCACAGTTTTTTGCGGCTAATATTGAAGGTGAATTTTCAGATAAAGCGTATCCTGCCGAAATAAATCTTCATTTAAAAGTGGGTGCACAAGTAATGTTTATTAAAAACGATACCGAAAAGATCCGTCGTTATTATAATGGTAAGATTGGGAAGGTTTCAAAATTTGATGACGATAAAATTTGGGTTCAATTAGATTCTGATGGAGATGAGATTGAGGTCAAAAA
>JAKFCI010000253.1:0-1695 GCA_036676725.1 Chitinophagaceae bacterium | reverse complement strand
AAATTACACTGGTCCTTTTATGCCGGGTTTCAGGGCCTGGTCGAACCCGCATTTTGCACCGACTGATACCGGGCTTTTGTATGTAGACCATTGCGTGGGTAATGTGGACTGGAACGGCATGAATCCATGGGTGAAGTTTTACGAAGAAGTAATGGGCTTTCGCAATATTTTGTCGTTTGATGATAATGATATTTCAACGGAATATTCGGCGCTAATGAGCAAGGTAATGAGCAACGGCAATGGCTATGTGAAATTCCCGATCAATGAGCCGGCGGAAGGAAAGCGGAAATCGCAGGTGGAAGAATACCTGGAATTTTATAAAGGTGAAGGCGTGCAGCACGTAGCGATGGCGACCAGCGATATTGTAAAAACGGTGAAAGATTTGAAAAGCCGCGGCGTAGAATTTCTGCAGGTGCCCACATCATATTACGACGATCTTTTGGACAGGGTAGGAAAGATTGATGAAGACCTGGAGCCTTTAAAAGAATTGGGTATTTTAGTGGACCGTGATGAAGAAGGCTATTTGTTGCAGTTGTTTTCAAAACCGGTACAGGATCGTCCAACGCTTTTCTTCGAGATCATTCAAAGAAAAGGCGCCAAGAGTTTTGGAAAAGGAAATTTCAAGGCTTTGTTTGAAGCCATTGAAAGAGAACAGGCAGAACGCGGCAATTTATAAAGGTTGATTTGTTTACCTGTTGACCGGTTTCTTGTTCAGAAAATGTGGGCAGATGGCGTAATTGATTGGTAAACATCTTATTAATTTGTAGTTTTCTTTGCATTTGGTTGGCGAACTTGCCACCGTTACCATAATGAAAGGCTTTTAGCATGAAGAACCTATTGTTTTTATTTCTACTTATTGCATCACTTGTTTCCTCGGCGCAAACAAGTATTTCTTTTATTGACATACAGCGTACGCTGCAGCGTCCCAATGAAGCCATGCTGCGCCGGGAAGATACTTTGCAGAAACAGTTTAAAAAGAAGGGTTTTGAATGGCCGGCCAAATACGTTTACATACGTTCTTTTAAATACGACGGCCAGCTGGAAGTTTGGGTAAAGAATGACCGGAAAGAACAATTCAGTTTATTTAAAACTTACAAGGTTTGTGCTTTGGCAGGTTCGCTTGGACCAAAAAGAATGGAAGGCGATTACCAGGTGCCGGAAGGTTTTTATTACATAAATGAATTGAACCCGCGCAGTAATTACCACCTTTCGCTGGGGTTGAATTATCCAAATGCTTCTGATCGTATTTTAAGTGATTCGGCCCGCCCGGGCGGTGATATTTATATTCACGGCAGTTGTGTAACTGTTGGCTGCATTCCTATTAAGGACGACCAGATAGAAGAATTATACATACTTGCGGCACATGCTAAAAACAACGGGCAGGATTTTATCCCGGTTCATATTTTTCCTATTCGTTACAGCAATAAAAAGAGCCTTGCTTACCTGGCGCAATTGTGTAAAAATGATATTGCGCTAAAAGCATTTGCAGACAGGCTGGAAGGTGTTTACGATCATTTTGAAGCAACCCGCCAGTTACCGGTGATCATGACCAATACAAACGGCGATTACGTGTTTGCCAACCTTTCTAAAAAAGTAGTGGTACCTGCGCCTGAAAAGAAACCTAAAAAAGTAGTGGTACACCGTGTACGCAAAATAGAAAATGTAGCAGACGTGGTGAATGTATGGCCACAATTT
>JAKFCI010000252.1:0-6357 GCA_036676725.1 Chitinophagaceae bacterium | reverse complement strand
CTTTCTAAATCTGTTTGGCTTTCATTCACAGCAAGTGTTTTTGTTTTCTTTTTACTCAATTTTAATTTTTATCCCAAATTACTTCCTTACCAATCCGGTCACGTACTGGCACAAAAAATAAAACAATCGGGAATAGATGTTTCCAAAATCTATTACCTGGATACCAACGAAAGAAATTACAGCCTTGATTTTTCACTGCATACTTTGCCAACAACAATAAATTCAAATGATTTAAAGAGTTTAAAAACACCTATTTATATTTTCGCTGATGCTTCACAAACAAGCATACTTAAAAATCAAAATATAAAGGTTGATACAGTAATTAAAGTAAATCATTACAATGTTTCTACATTGAAGTTTAAATTTTTAAATCCGCGTACCCGGAAAGAAACACTTGCAGAACATTACATTTTACAACTTGGCGTTAATAATTAAATTCTTAACAAGGGCTTTTGTCTAAAAAAAAAAGGTGGTACGTTTTTAACAGGAAAACAACAACAGTTTTTCTACTTTTAGAATACTTATAAAAACAACCTTCATGAAGTATCTGTTCTTTCTTTCTTTTTGCTTTTTGTCAATCGCTGCAAGTGCTCAAACGGAAGATTTTAACTCGGCACGAAAAAAAGCCAAAGAAGAAGGGAAAATGATCCTGATTGAATTTAGTGGATCCGATTGGTGTATACCCTGTATCAGGCTTGAAAAGGAAGTTTTTAATAAAGAAGCTTTTATAAAATATGCAGATGCACACCTCGTGTTACTCAAAGCAGATTTCCCAAGATTAAAAAAACACGAGCTTCCTAAAGATATAAAGCAACAAAACGAAGCGCTGGCAGAAGTTTTTAATCCTGGTGGCGCTTTTCCTTATACTGTTTTATTGGATGCAGATGGTAAAGTGCTGAAAAGTTGGGAAGGGGCTGCATTTGATGCAGAATCTTTGGTTTCCCAGGTTCAAGTCCTTGCACATGCCAAATGAAATAAATCAAAATCTTTTTAAAAGAGTTGAAAAATTAATGGGCAACCGTTTTGAAATATCGGTTGTTCATGAAAATGAGCATGAAGCTGAACAGTCAATTAATAAAGCAATTGCAGAAATTCAACGCATAGAAAAACTTCTCACAACGTATAACGAAGAAAGCCAGACTTCTTTAATTAACAATGCGGCCGGCATTGCACCTGTTCAGGTTGATAGGGAAGTGCTCGATCTGATTATGCGAAGCATTCGTATTTCTGAACTCACACAGGGCGCATTTGATATTTCTTATGGTTCCATAGATAAACGCCTCTGGAATTTTGATCAAAAAATGTCTGCCCTTCCAGATAAGAAAACAGCACAAAAAGCCGTTAGGTTAATTAATTATAAGAATATTTTATTGGATGAAAAGGAAGGCACTGTTTTCTTAAAAAATAAAGGTATGCGCATAGGTTTTGGCGGAATTGGCAAAGGTTATGCGGCAGAAAAGGCAAAGGCAGTTTTAATATCATGCAATATGAAAAGTGGGGTAGTAAATGCCGCCGGTGATCTTGCAGCATGGGGCAACCAACCAAATGGTCAACCATGGACTATTGGTATTGCCGCGCCTGATGGTTCTCACCATCCATTTTCAACCATTAATATTTCTGATAAGGCTGTTGCCACTTCAGGCAATTATGAAAAATTTGCCATCATAGATGGCCGCAAATATTCGCATACAATTGATCCCCGAACAGGCTACCCGGTCAGTGGCATTAAAAGCGTAACCATTATTGCTCCCAATGCAGAAATTGCCGATGCCCTGGCAACACCAGTTATGGTTATGGGCATAGAAATAGGATTAAACATGGTGAACCAGCTTAGAGACATTGCCTGCCTGGTAATTGATGAAGCCAACCATTTGTTTACTTCCAGGAACATTAAACTTACTCAATCATGAAAAAATTGAATTGCTGGTATTGCTTTGCCATTCTCCTTTTTATTGTTTTCCTTACTTCCTGTACATCGGTAAAACCCTATCAAAAACAATTTTTAAATGATGCCGAAATGGAATTATCTGCACGTAAAGTGCAGAAGTTTGAATTTAATTTCCAGGCTTATCGCGAAGGCGCTTCCGGTGCTACAGGTGGTAAAACTGGCGGTGGCTGTGGTTGTAATTAAACAATTAGATAATCATGAAAAAACTAACGCTTGCGGCAATAGGTTTCTACCTGCAAATGCTGGTTGCATTTTCGCAAACCTCCGTTGCTGATACAGGAAAGTATGTTGCCAAAAAATTATCTTTAAGCGAAGTCAATTTTGTTACAAGTTATTATGCGCAAACAGGTGAAAATTCGGCAGTAACAGGTGGCATTGGTACAGAAAAACTAAATGACTTTGCAACGACCATAGAAGTAAAACTTTCACGATTCGATCAGCATCAAAAAGAACATAATTTAAATTTTGAAATAGGTGTTGATCATTACAGTTCAGCGTCTTCCGATAAAATAGATCCAACAACAATTTCTTCTGCCTCGTATTCCGACACCAGGTTTTATCCCTCACTGGGCTATTCAATAAAAAATGAAAAAGGACTTACGCTTGGCGCTACTGCTTCTTTTTCAAAAGAATACGACTATACTTCTGCTGGCTTGGGTTTGAACGCAGCAAAAGCCTCAAAAGATGGTAACCGGGAGTTGAGTGTAAAGTTGCAGGCTTACCTTGATTCGTGGACAGTGATTTTGCCGATAGAGTTACGACCGGATGGGAGAAAAGATGAAGGCTCATCGCCCCGTAATTCTTATAGCGCCTCTTTTGTTTATTCCCAGGTGGTGAACCAGCGTTTTCAATATTCGCTTTTATTTGATCTTGCAACGCAAGATGGTTTATTAGGTACATCATACCAACGTGTTTATTTTAAAAATGGCGGATTAAATTACGAACACCTCCCTTCATCACGATTCAAAATTCCTGTGGGGTTGCGTGCAAATTATTTTATGAGCGACCGTTTTGTAATTCGATCTGCCTATCGTTTTTATACTGATGATTGGGGCGTTAGGGCACATACTGCTGACATCGAAATACCGTTTAAAATCACTCCATTCTTTTCTTTAAGCCCATTTTATCGTTACTACACCCAATCGGCTTCCGATCATTTTGCTCCATATGCAGCGCATGATGCCGGCGCCGAATTTTACACAAGTGATTATGACCTTTCAAAATTTAATAGCAATTACGTGGGCGCCGGGTTTCGATTCACACCCGAAAAAGGAGTTTTTGGTTGGAAACGAATAAACATGCTGGAGTTAAGGTTTGGTCATTATAAACGAAGCAATGGCCTGGCTGCAAATAATATCGCACTGAATGCAAAGTTTAAATAAGGATTTATTTTTAACGATGGAGTTAGGTTTCCATTATTAATAACTCTTCACTGAAGCCTGGTTCAACTGTTTTCATCTCTTCAAAAGGAATCAGATAATTGTGGTTACCTATAACGTTCACAAGTTGACAGTAATCATAATTAACCTGCTGCTATGTTATTAGCTTTAATAGGCATCTCATTTTATGAAGCTTTTACATTTAATAATATGTTTGGGCGCTTGCCTTTTTGTAAAGGCCCAGTCCGCAAAAGAAATCGTACAAAAAGCTGACGACAAAATGCGGGGTCTAACATCGCAGGGAGAAATCACCATTCAAATTTATCGGCCATCCTGGTCTCGGGAAATGAGTGTAAAGATGTGGATGAAAGGCAATGACCTCGCCATGATCCTTGTGCTTTCACCGGCAAAAGATAAAGGCATCGTTTTCCTGAAACGAAAAAAAGAAGTGTGGAACTGGATGCCTGCCCTTGAAAAGAATATCAAGCTTCCTCCTTCCATGATGAGCCAGTCATGGATGGGCACTGATTTCACCAACGATGACCTGGTAAAGGAGTCGTCGATTGTAAGCGATTATGATCATCGCATCGTAGGTGATACGGTTATAGATAATCGAAGTTGTTACATCATAGAAATGATTCCCAAACCAGAAGCAGCCGTAGTTTGGGGAAAACTGGTATTAGTTATAGATAAAAAAAATTTCCTGGAATTGCATACCAAATTTTATGATGAAGATGGATCTCTTATTAACACCATGAATTCCTATGATGTAAAAATCATGGATGGAAGATTAATTCCTACACGGTTTGAAATGATACCGGCTGATAAGAAGAACCAAAAGACTGTGATGATCTATAAAAACATTCAATACAACAAACCCATTCCTGATGGTTTCTTTACCTCGGAGCAAATGAAAACATTAAGTGATTAAACCATGTGGATACTTAAACTTGCCTGGAAAAATTTGTGGCGTAACCGTAATCGCACATTGATAACGATTGCCGCTATTTTCTTCGCAGTTATTTTTTCCATTGTTGCAGAAAGTTTAAAACAAGGCGTGTTTGATAACCTGGTAAAGAATGTTGTTGGTTTTTATACGGGATATATACAAGTGCATAAATCAGGTTACCAGGATGAGCAAATTTTAGATAATAGTTTTGCGAATTCATCTCGCCTTGAAAATCAAATTAGCACATCAAAAAACATCGCTTCTCTTACCCCCAGGCTGGAGTCTTTTGCATTGGCCGCATCGGAAGACCTGACGAAAGGTTGCATGATTGTCGGTATCTCCCCGGAAAAAGAAAATGAAATAACGGCACTTAAAAGCAAATTGCAAAAAGGAAGTTACCTGCAGGAAAATGACCGTTCTGTATTGCTTTCAGAAGGTTTGACCGGAAGGTTAAAATTGAATGTAGGAGATACGATCATCCTGATTGGACAAGGCTACCACGGTGCAACAGCAGCAGGTAAATTCCCGGTTAAAGGCATTCTTAAATTTGGTTCGCCCGAGTTGAACGAGCGGTTATTGTTTATGCCCATACCAACAGCACAGGAATTATTTTCTGCAGAAGGCATGATCACTTCTTATATCCTTTCACTAAAAAATGAAAAAGCACTGGATGAAACGGCCATGGATATCCGAAAAACCATTGGAGGATTATACGAGGTAATGACCTGGGAAGAATTGCTGCCTGATATCAAACAGCATATCATAGCTGATTCCAATAGCATGAAAGTGGTGCAGGGCATACTATACCTGCTTATTTGTTTTGGGATTTTTAGTACACTTCTAATGATGATGCTGGAAAGGAAATATGAAATGGGGATGCTGGTAGCCATCGGTATGAAAAAATCCAAACTCATTTGGTTATTCATTTGCGAGTCTGTTTTAACCGTACTCGTTGGTTGCCTGGCGGGCATTTTGATAAGTATCCCACTTGTATTTTATTTAAATAAATATCCTATTCGTTTTGGTGGCGATATTGCTGCGGCTTATGAACGCTTTGGTTTTGAAGCAATCTTTCCTGCATCCACTGATAGCCACATATTTATTTACCAGGGAATTGTAGTCATGATCATCGGCCTGGTATTATCGCTTTACCCTGTAATAAAAGTTATCCGCTTGCAACCCGTAGTAGCAATGAAGAAATGATTTATTAAAAATAGTATCATGATTTTCAGGTTAGCCTGGCGCAACATATGGCGTAATAAAACGAGGAGCATCGTCATCATGCTTTCTGTAGCCATTGGCTTGTTTGCAGGCTTAAGTGTACTTGCTTTGTACAAAGGCATGCTGAAAAGCAGGGTGAGGGTTTTGGTGGATACAGAAGTAGCCCACCTGCAAATACACCATCCTGAATTTAAAAAAGATTACCATCCATTATTTGTCCTGCCCAATGCAGGCGAATTGCTGAAAAAGGTTCAAGCTGTGCCCGGTGTACAACTTGCGGTTCCTCGAACAGTTGTGCAGGGCATGCTGGTAACAACCACAGGGGGAGCCGGTGTTCAAATAAACGGTGTAATCCCAAATGCTGAATATAGTATATCCAAACTAAAACAAAAGATCATAGCTGGTAATGACTTCCAGGCTGGCAAGAAGAATGAAATCATCATTGGTAAGAAACTTGCCGATAAAATGAAACTTAGGATGGGTGGAAAGGTGGTACTCACATTTACCGATTCAGCAGATAACATCATTTCTTCTGCATTCAGGGTAACCAGTATTTACAGGTCAAACAATACGCGACTGGACGAAGTGAATGTTTATGTTACCATGAGTACCCTGAACGAATTGCTCCAGGTTGACAATTCATTTCACGAAGTGGCAGTCCTATTAAATAATGATGAAGATGTGCCATCTATTCAGGCATTATTAAAAAATACATTTCCATCACTGTTAGTCGAATCATGGAAAGAAATTTCTCCGGAAACCGACTTGATGGTAAAAACGGTAGACCAGTATTCTTACATTATCATGATCATTATACTTTTTGCGCTGGCATTTGGCATCCTCAATACTATGTTGATGTC
>JAKFCI010000251.1:0-4812 GCA_036676725.1 Chitinophagaceae bacterium | reverse complement strand
TATTGCCGCCAAATCAAACAAGCACATTGATGTATTAAAAGAACGGTTGGTTGATAAAGTGGTGCAGGGAACCATACAAACAGAAAGCACCATTGTTACCAATGCACGGCATTATACTGCATTGCAGGAAGTGGAAAAATCGCTGAATGATATTAAAGCAGGATTAGATAATCAATTGCCCGGTGATCTGCTGGCATTGGATATTCGCCGTTGTCTTCATTTTCTTGGTGAGATAACAGGCGAGATTACCAATGAAGATCGGTTGGATTATATCTTCAGTAAGTTCTGTATCGGAAAGTAACAGTCATATACTGCACAAAATTGAAAAACATTATTTGTTTAGCGGCATAAGTTATTAATAGGATTAAACAGTGCAAAACTGAATGAACGATCAAAAAATAAATGCGAATCATATCTGATTTAGTAAATTTTGAATCAATAATTAAATGGCAAAGCATAGGCAGCGGTTATTACAGAGAAGAAGAATAGAGTTGTCCTTTAAGGGGGTATCAATATTTTAGTTATTATTGAATCGGGAAGTGAAAAAGTAGTAATAAACCATCTATGGAAGTTGCGTACAACAGCAATAACATAATTTCAGGCTTTCGGAATGGCGAAGAAGCTGCAGTGAAGCAATTGTATAACCTTCACTACAGGCCATTGTGTTATTTTGCTGAACAGTTGGTTCACGACAAAGCGGAAGCAGAAGATATTGCTGTTGAAATATTCCTGAAGCTGTTGAAGAAAAAAGATGATTTTGACAACCTGCCTGATATAAAATCTTTTCTTTATACGGCTACCCGAAATGCCTGTTTTGACTTTTTGCGTAAACTTAAACGGAATAATAAGAGTACTGAAATTTCTGTAAGCATTGAACCAGATGAACTGTTTGGTGAAAAAGAAATGATTACTGCTAAAGTATTACAGGCTATTTATGCCGATGTAGAAAACCTTCCCGGTCAATGTAAGCAGGTGTTTAAATCCATTTTCCTGGAAGGAAAAACTACAGCCATTGTGGCTTCTGAAATGGGCATCAGCACACAAACAGTCTTAAACCAAAAAAGCAAAGCATTACAAATGCTTCGGCTTACTCTTTATAAACAGGGCTTATATTCTGCCGGTATCTTTTTTCATTGTCTCTTGCTTATTACGGAGCAAAGCCAGTCATAGGGCAACGTTATAATTCTCAGCTCCTGTTATTATTCAGGCACTTACATATTTTTTTAAAATTCTTTGAATTTTGCATGGTTAAAATGCCATGCTTTACGTGATATATATGAGTGAGGTTATTCTTTAGTTAACTTCCTATGAATTTATCCTGAAGATTTAAACAAATTACACGTAATGAGATTGAATGCACATATTGAAGAGCTGATCATAAAACACCTGCAACAAACTTTAACCGAAGCAGAGCAAACCGAATTAAAGGAATGGCGGGTTGATGCTCCTGAAAATAATGAACTGTTTGAAAAACTTACCAACGGGGAATATATTTCTTCACAATTAGAAAAATTATACCAGTATGATAAGGCAAGGGGATGGGAAACTATTAAAAAGAATTTCCCTGTAACTGAAAAACAGGATAATCGTTCAGGTATAGTCAAAATGCTTAATTGGCAAAGAGCAGCAGCGGCTGCGGCAGTGTTTATTCTCCTGCTCGGAAGTTATTTTTTGTTTTTCAATAAAGAAAACCGGAAGAATGATTTTGTAAAAAATGAGATAGTAAACGATGTAAAAGCACCTGAAACAAATAAAGCAACATTAAACCTGTTTAACGGACAAACGGTTCTTTTAGATAGTGTAAATAAGGGCCAGGTGGCTATGCAGGGAACTGTAAACATTATAAAAACAGCTGATGGTGAAATTGTTTACAGCGGGCATTCAGACGTTATTCAATACAATATCCTGGTTAACCCACGAGGGAGTAAAGTGCAGACAATTATTTTAAGTGATGGCACGAAAGTGTGGTTAAACAGCGAAAGCTCTATACGTTTTCCTGTTGCTTTTCAAGGCCGTGAAAGAAAAGTAGAAATAACCGGTGAAGCCTATTTTGAAGTAACAAAAGATGAGAAAAAGAAATTTATTGTTTCATCAAATGGAATAACCACAGAGGTATTAGGCACTCATTTTAATATAAACACTTATACAGATGAAAGCAGTGCAAGAGTAACATTACTGGAAGGGTCTGTAAGAGTATCGAAAGGTTCTGCAATTGGGTTATTAAAACCTGGTGAGCAGGCACAAATAAATGAGGGAGTAAAAATTACAGATAATGTTGACCTGGATTTGATAATGGCCTGGAAGAATGGATTTTTCCATTTTGGTAAAACAAGCATGCAGGATTTAATGAAGCAATTATCCCGTTGGTATGATGTGGAAATTGTTTACGAAGGGAAAGTACCGGCAAGACAATTTGGTGGTGAAATTTCAAGAGAAGCAAATTTATCGCAGGTCGTTAAAATTCTTAATGAAAGTAAAGTGAAATGCAGGATAGAAGGGAAGAAGATGATTATCGAATAAAACAGAGGTAAGTTCTTACGGTTTATCCAAACAAAAACCGGGTTGTGCTACGAACACTTCCCGGCGAATAGCTTGGGTTAACCCTACCGATAACTATCGGGATATAAACAAATCGTTCAACGGACTGCTTATTGTAAACCCAAACTAAAACAAAGTTATGTTTTTAGATGCTCAATTTATCCTGCCAAAGGCGGGAATAACTAAACTGTGGCGAGTTATGAGATTAACTGCACTTATTGTATTTGCAGCTTGTATTACGGCAAGTGCCGGCGGGTATAGTCAGAGCGTAACACTTTCTGAGAAAAATGTACCGCTGGAAAAAGTATTTAAAGAGATTAAAAAGCAAACAGGCTATGTTTTCTTCTATGATGAAGACTGGATGAAGAACGCTCAAAAAGTAAGTGTGAATGTAGTTAACTCTCCGCTGGAGGAAGTGCTGGCTATTTGTTTCAAAAACCAGCCTTTAACATACACCATAGTAGGCACTACCATTGTTGTTAAGAAAAAGACGGCTACAGTACAAGAGCAGGATAATGAGCAAACAGTGCTGTCTCCGCCGATAAATGTGAAAGGTACGGTGCGTAATGAAAAAGGTGAGCCGGTAGAAGGCGTTTCAATTGTAATAAAAGGAACAAAAAGAGGAACTACAACAGATGTAAATGGGAATTTCTCTTTAAGCAATGTTGATAATGATGCGGTGCTGATTTTTACAAGTGTAGGAACTGAATCTTACGAAGTAAAAGTTGGGAATAAAACACAACTTCTGGTTACTTTAAAAACCAAAGTAAATGAAATTTCAACCGTAATAGTAAGCACCGGATACCAGGATGTAAAACGAATTAATGTTGCCGGTTCCGTAAGTAGTATCAAAGCATCTGAATTGTATTTTAACGGCACCAACACTTTGGAACAGGCATTACAGGGAAAACTGCCAGGGCTTGTGGTAATTAATAATGATGGTTTGGTTGGTACCCGCCAAAAAACAATTGTGAGAGGGGTTTCTACTTTAACGGGAACGCAAGACCCTGTATGGGTGGTGGATGGTATTATTCAAACCGACCCATTGCCTTTTAAAGCAACAACGCTTAACTCCTTTGGCGCTATTACTCCTGATAATTTTGATTATGTAAGAAATTTTGTGGGCAATTCTATTTCCTGGCTTAACCCCAATGATATTGAAGATATAACGGTGTTGAAAGATGCTTCTGCAACCGCCATTTATGGTGTAAGAGCTGCCAATGGCGTAATAGTTATTAATACAAAAAAAGGAAAAGAAGGCCCTGCAACAGTTACTTATACCAACACAGTAAATATTGGAGAAAAAGTTACATACGATAAATTAGAACTGATGAACTCTAAAGAAAGAGTGGCTGTTTCAAAGGAAATATTCGATCGTGGACTTACCTCAGCATTTACGGTAAATAATATTGGTTATGCAGGAGCATTGGATGATTATTTGTTTGGAAGAATTACTTACGAGCAGTTTAATGCAAAAGTAAAATACCTTGAAACGGTAAATGTAAACTGGTTTGATAAATTATTTCGTAACGCAGTTAGTGTAAATCAATCATTAAGTTTATCAGGTGGCAACGCCAATACCCGTTATTACAGCTCTTTTGGATATACTGATACAAAGGGTACAGCTATTGGCAATGATATAAAATCTTATACTGCCAATATCGGCATTAATACAAGACTGAATAAAAAATTAACAGCTTCTGTTCGTCTTTCAGCTTCACAAAGCGAAACCAACGGTTTTTACAAAGTGACCCCATACACTTATGCATCAACTGTAAACAGGGCAATACCTGGTTATGACTCTGCAGGTAACCAGTTGTTTTATAAAAACAGGTCGGGCTATTTATTCAATATTGAAAATGAATTAGCCAACTCTGCTTCATCAAACAAAACATTTTCTGTTAATACCAACTTCAATATCAATTATGATATTATAAAGGGGTTGCGTTTCAGCAGTTTGTTCAGTATTAATCAATCATCTGTTAGCGGCTATACTTCAGCTACGGAAAGAACAGAATATATGGCCGGTGTTGCCAAGACCGCCAACGGCGTTCGTGTAAGAGGCTATGACTATGGTACAGTTAAAGCAACAGATGCTGCCTATATAAACGCCATGGTGCCGATTGGTGGTGAATACAACCAGGATGATACAAAAAACTCTTCATGGAACTGGCGAAACAGTTTGTCTTATTCTCATGTTTTCGATTTAAAACATGCAATGTCTGTAATGATTGGGCAGGAGGCAAACAGCTCTCATTATGAGGGTTTCGCAAG
>JAKFCI010000250.1:0-4295 GCA_036676725.1 Chitinophagaceae bacterium | reverse complement strand
ATGCGGTTCGATGACCGTGTAACCGGAAGGCTTGATAAATATGCGAAGCAGGCGCAAATTATTCACCTTGATATTGACCCGGCAGAAATTGATAAAAATGTAAAAACTAATGTTGCCATTTGGGGCGATTGTAAAGAAACATTGCCTTTGCTCACACAACAAATAAAACCAAAAAAATACCCGCAGTGGTTACAACAATTTAAAAAATTAGCGGAACAGGAAATTGATAGTTGCATTACTAAAGAACTAAAACCTGATAGCGAACAAATGTCTATGGGTGAAGTGATTGAAGCACTTAATAAATTAACCGGCGACGACGCTGTTATTGTAACTGATGTAGGACAACACCAAATGGTTGCCTGTCGCTATGCACGTTTCAAACGTAGCAACAGCAATATTACTTCTGGCGGTCTCGGTACTATGGGCTTTGCCTTGCCTGCGGCCATTGGTGCAAAATTCGGCGCACCTGATAGAACTGTTGTGGCAATTATTGGTGATGGTGGCTTTCAAATGACCATTCAGGAATTAGGAACCATTATGCAAAGTGGTATTGATGTAAAAATTCTAATTCTTAATAACCAGTTCTTAGGAATGGTGCGCCAGTGGCAGGAACTTTTTCATAGTAAAAGATATTCGTTTGTAGATATTGAAAGCCCTGATTTTGTGCAGGTGGCTAAAGGATACCGCATTAATGGACGGCGTATCAGTGAAAGAATTGAACTGTATGAAGGATTGAATGAAATGCTGTCGCACAAAGGCTCCTATTTGTTGGAAGTAATGGTAGGCAAAGAAAATAATGTATTTCCAATGGTGGAAGCGGGTACAAGTGTATCTGAAATGAGGCTGAAATAAATATTGAAAAAAATTATTGAAGGAAAATTATAAGCATATGCAAAAGCAGGAATTTACAATAACCGTTTATACCGAAAACCAAATTGGTTTGCTTAATCGCATTGCAATAATTTTTTCGCGGCGCAAGATCAGTATTGAAAGTATCAACTCCTCTCCTTCCGAAGCAGATGGCATTTATCGGTTTACATTGGTGATTACCGAAACAGAAGAAGTCGTAAAAAAACTTTGTCGCCAAATTGAAAAACAGGTAGAAATATTAAAAGTTTATTTCAACACGGGTGATGAAATTGTGTGGCAGGAGCTTGCTTTATATAAAGTGCCGACAGAAATAATTGCAGAAAAAGTAAAAGTAGAAAGGTTACTACGTGAAAATGGGGCAAGGGCAGTTGTAATAAGAAAAGATTATACAGTTTTTGAAACAACCGGGCACAGGGAAGAAACAGATGCGTTGATAAAAGTATTAGAACCTTACGGGCTAATTGAGTTTGTGCGCAGTGCACGAATCGCTATAATCAAGGACAGTAGCGGTTTTCATGAAAAACTCCGGGAGTTTGAACAAAGAGCACCTAAACCCGACCTGGTAGAAAACGATTACCTAAATAGGAAAGAAGAAGTGTTTGAATATTAATAATCAATACAAAGAAAATAAACAAAGACAACCTATTTCATAATTAACCAACGCGGCAACATTTAAATTCCGCGATCTAAAAATCATCATATGGCAAAATTAAAATTTGGAGGCGTAGAAGAAAATGTAGTAACCCGTGAAGAATTTCCACTTGCAAAAGCACAGGAAGTTTTAAAACACGAAACGGTTGCTGTAATTGGTTATGGCGTGCAAGGCCCGGGACAAGCATTGAACCAAAGAGATAACGGGATAAATGTTATTGTTGGCCAGCGTAAAAATTCAAAGTCATGGGACAAAGCAGTAAACGACGGATTTGTTCCAGGCGTAACGCTTTTTGAAATTGAAGAAGCATTGGAAAAAGGAACCATCATTTGTTACCTGTTAAGTGATGCAGCGCAAATTGCACTTTGGCCAACGGTAAAAAAACATCTTACTCCAGGTAAGGCTTTATATTTTTCTCATGGTTTTGGAATTACTTATAACGACCAAACAGGCATTGTACCGCCGCCGGATGTTGATGTTTTCTTAGTGGCACCAAAAGGTTCAGGCACTTCGCTACGCAGAATGTTTTTACAAGGTCGCGGATTAAATAGCAGTTATGCAATTTTCCAGGATGCAACTGGCAGAGCGTTTGAAAGAGTGGCAGCATTAGGTATTGCAGTGGGCAGTGGCTATTTGTTTGAAACCAATTTTAAGAAAGAAGTGTATAGTGATTTAACAGGCGAACGCGGAACATTAATGGGTGCAATTCAAGGGATTTTTGCAGCCCAATATGAAGTGTTACGATCGAAAGGACATTCTCCATCAGAAGCATTTAATGAAACCGTTGAAGAACTAACACAATCACTAATGCCTTTGGTAGCAGAAAATGGAATGGATTGGATGTATGCAAACTGCTCCACCACTGCGCAACGTGGTGCATTGGATTGGTGGAAAAAATTCAGAGATGCTACCTTACCTGTTTTTAAAGAATTATATGATAGTGTAGCAGCAGGAAAAGAAGCCGCAAAATCAATTGAAAGCAACAGCAAACCAGATTACAGGGAAAAATTAAATGCCGAATTAAAGGAATTACAAGACAGCGAACTGTGGCAGGCGGGTAAAACTGTAAGAAGTCTTCGCCCGGAAAACCAGGAACCAGAGCACATGGCAGAAGAATTAAATAATAAGGCAGATTACGATGCAAAAGTTACGGCTGTTAATAGAACATTTTCTGAAGAAGTCAGTTAAGATAAATCATTAGCAGCCTGTTGGTTTAATTAAAAGAACTTAAATAAAAAAGTTGAATACAGTCAATAACATACATCCTGTTTTTGAATTTGATAAAGCAGTGCAACGGTTAAAGCCGGTGGTGAACAGAACACCATTGACTTACAGTTCCACCCTTTCAAAAAAATATGATTGTAATGTGTATCTCAAACGTGAAGACTTACAAGTAGTTCGCTCCTACAAATTACGTGGCGCTTATAACTTATTAAGCAGTTTACCAGCAGAACAATTACAAAAAGGAGTTGTTTGCGCCAGTGCAGGAAATCATGCACAGGGCTTTGCTTATTCATGCAAAAAAATGAAAGTAAAAGGTGTAATATTTATGCCTATTATTACCCCACAACAAAAAATTCAGCAAACAAAATTTTTTGGGGAGCAGTATGTTGAAATAAGGTTAACGGGCGACACTTATGATGACAGTGCAATTGCCGCAAAGCAGTTCACCGAACAGAATGAAATGGTGTTCATTCATCCATTTGATGATGTGCGCATAATTGAAGGTCAGGCTACGGTCGGTATTGAAATACTGGAAGATCTTTCTCAAATTGATTATTTATTCATGCCTGTAGGCGGTGGTGGATTGGCTGCCGGTGTCGGATCCTATTTTAAAACTTTCTCTCCACATACAAAATTGATTGGTGTTGAACCCCAGGGAGCACCATCAATGCTTGCCGCAATGGAAGCCGGAAGACCGATTGCTCTGCAAAATATTGATCGCTTTGTTGACGGAGCTGCAGTTAAGAAAGTAGGCGAAATAACTTTTTCTATTTGCAACGAAGTAATTAATATCATGCACCTCGTACCCGAGGGTAGAGTATGTACCACTATATTAAAACTTTACAACGAGGATGCAATTGTTGTGGAACCCGCTGGTGCTTTGTCAATTGCCGCGTTAGAAGACTTTAAAGAAGACATCAAAGGGAAAAACATAGTATGCATTGTTAGTGGAGGTAATAATGATATAGAACGCATGCAGGAAATTAAAGAGCGTTCACTGCAATATGAAGGTCTTAAGCATTATTTTTTAATTCGCTTTGCGCAAAGGCCAGGTGCCTTAAAAGAATTTGTCAACAATGTGCTTGGTGTAAACGACGACATAACTAGGTTTGAATACATGCAAAAGCATAACAAAGAAACAGGTCCGGCACTTGTGGGCATTGAGCTTCAATCTAAATCCGATTATCAATCTTTATTGCAAAATATGGATCGCCTGCATATTAATTACACTGAATTAAATAAAAATGATAATTTATTTGGATACCTGATTTAGGGTAAGCATCAACGTTATAATCACGAATCAAACAGTTTGATTGTTAATCATAATTAAAGCACTTCTAAAGCCTGCAGAATATCATTTAGAATATCATTGCTGTCTTCTAATCCAACAGAAATGCGGATGAGGCCTGGTGTAATATTTACTGCTTGTCTTTCGGCCTCGCTAAGTTTTGCATGCGTTGTACTTGCAGGGTGCGAGGCAATGCTTCGAGTGTCACCGAGGTTAGCTGTCAGGGAAAGCATCTGGAGGTTATTTAAAAAGTTGCGGCCG
>JAKFCI010000249.1:0-10574 GCA_036676725.1 Chitinophagaceae bacterium | reverse complement strand
GCTGCTCACAAGATCATTGATACTTTTTGTAACAACCGGTGCATCTTCTTTATATGTAACACCAAACCATTGCGCATTTGTAGGCAACACTTTGATTACACCTCTTTTCCTGCGGATAAATTGGTCGGCTGTAAACGGAATTAAAAATTCTGCTTTCGGATCGCTGATATTCTGGTTCAGGAACTTCTGGAATTCTTCCTCGAGAAAAGTAAACAAGGAAGGATGGAAGCACCAAAAATTCATGGATGCCTTTGCATCTTCCGGCACTTCATGTTTGCTTTCATCAGTGTCCTCATAAACGATCTTCCCGTTTTCACGATACAGCTTAATCCTTTCGTTAATGGCTATTAAATTATTGTCGTTATCAGTTTCGCAAACACCACGGCTCACGGAACCATTTTCGGAAAGTGTTTTCGCCAACTCATAACCAACCAATGCATAAACATCTTCTTTACACTGGGTTGTTAAAAAATCATAAGCTTTTACAAAACCGTCGCTGCCGTAAAAGTCATCTGCATTAATAACGGCAAATGGCTCGCTTACTGCATCTTTTGCACATAAAATAGCATGTGATGTTCCCCAGGGTTTTTTCCTTTCTGCTGGCACGGTATAATTTCCTAAAAAGGCATCTAATTTTTGGTATACATAAGCGGTTTCAATTTTACCATTTAGCTTAGGCTCAAAAATATTTTTAAAAGCTTCTGAAAAATCTTCGCGAATAATAAAAACAACTTTTTTAAAGCCTGCCCGAATAGCATCATAGATAGAATAATCCATTATGGTTTCACCACCTGGCCCAAAAGATTGTATTTGTTTCATACTTCCATAACGCGAAGCCATTCCCGCCGCCATGATCACTAATGTTGGTTTCATATATATATATATTAATGGGTGCGAAATTAAATAAATTCGCACCTGCTCGTTAAAAATGAATTTTTTGCAAATAGAAATACCTAGAATAGATTCTATAAAAAACTTGTACCAACCTTTTGAGGTAACAGTTGATGTGCTGCGACTGGATCTTGTTCACTCAATAGTATCCGGCAACAAATGGTATAAATTAAAGGAATATATAAAGGAGGCACGACAGCAAAATAAAAAAATCATTTTAACCTTTGGTGGTGCATTTTCAAACCATATAATTGCCACAGCAGCAGCTTGCAAAGAAGCCGGGCTTATAAGCATAGGCATCATCAGGGGTGAGCAAGTCGCAAATCTTTCGCATACGCTTGAAGGTGCAAAAGCTGCCGGTATGAATTTATTTTTTACCTCGCGGGAAGATTATAAAAACAAGATTGTTCCGCAACAAGTGTGGCAACAATTTGCACATAATGATACTTACATCATTAATGAAGGCGGCTATGGAATAAAAGGGAAAGAAGGTGCGCAACAAATTTTAGATGAACGTACCGTCAACTATGATTTTATAATAGCAGCCATTGGCACCGGAACCACGCTGGCAGGTATAGTGGCAGCTGCTAAACCGGGTCAAAAAGTTATTGGGATCAGTGTTTTAAAAAATCACCTTAACCATAGAAACGAAATTAATTTTCTTTTGCCCCCGGAGTTATACAATAATTATGAAATCCATGATAAATTTCACTTTGGGGGTTATGCGAAATTCAATAAGGATTTAATTGAATTTATGAATGAATTTTACCTTGAAACCGGCATATCTACAGATTTTGTTTATACAGCCAAATTATTTTATGCGGTGAACAAAATAATAAAGTCAGGAGTCTTGCCTAAACAAAGTAAAATTCTTGTAATACATAGTGGTGGTTTACAAGGCAACCGCTCACTGCCAAAGGGAACGTTAATGTTTTAGGCCTGTTTATGCCCTGCAATTATATTTGCAAGGACAGTTGATTATAATCCGGTGTTTATGAAACGAATAATGAAATTATTTTTCTTTTTTCTTTTATTGAAGACAAACATTTTCTTGTTTGCCCAGGAGCCACTTCCCCAGTTTTCAGTTCATAATGCAGGCAACAACCGCATAATTGTTGGATGGACAAACCAGTTTACAAATATTAACCAAATAAGCATCCAGCGTTCATTTGACAGTTTGAAAAATTATAAAACCATTTTATCAGTTGCTGATCCAAAAGCTGTTAAAAATGGTTTTGCCGATACAAAAGCACCAAATGACCGTATGTTCTACCGCATATTCTATGCAATGGAAGGCGGCACATTTTATTTTACAGCTGCAAAAAAACCCGATACTTCTTTCAATAGTGCTTCAATAGAACAAACAGAAATTAAAACGAACGGTATTATTAATGTAGAACCTATTGCAAGAGGATTTGTACCATCTTTCTACGTATACACCAACAAAAATGGCTACCTGCAGGTAAACCTTCCTTACGCAGACCAAAAGAAATACCACTTGAAATTTTTTGAAGAAAACGGTAATTTTCTTTTTGAATTAAAAAACATTAAAGACAAGGCACTAACGCTTGATAAGTCCAATTTCCTGCATGCGGGCTGGTTTAATTTCGAACTTTACGAAAACGAAAAGGTTGTAGAAAAACACAAATTCTACATCGCCAAGGATTTTTGATCGTTCACGATTTCAACATTAAAAACATGCGCAAAATTTTTGCGCAGTTTATCTTTTACTTCTTCCATATCCACTGCACGTCCCAATTCTTCTTTAATGGAAGTCACTTTTTTGTTTTGAATGCCGCATGGTATGATATGATCAAAATATTCCAGGTCTGTATTTACATTTAATGCAAAACCATGCATAGTGATCCATCGGCTGCAACGTACACCCATGGCGCAAATTTTTCTTTCTTTGCCCTTATTAGCTGCATCAATCCATACACCTGTTTCGCCGGGTGATCTTCCTGCATCAATACCATATTCATTTAAGGTTAAGATAATTACCTCTTCCAGGTCACGCAGGTACCGTCCAATGTCTGTATAAAATTTTTCAAGGTCAATAATGGGGTATCCTACAATTTGGTCAGGACCATGAAAAGTAATATCTCCTCCCCTGTTGGTTTGAAAAAATTCAATTCCCTTTTCCTCCAGTTGTTGTTCATTAATTAATACATGCTCCATCTTTCCGCTTTTGCCTAAGGTGTAAACCGGTGGATGCTCCACGAATAGTAAATAATGGCGGGTATTTTTTTCAAGGTTTGAAACTGGCTGTTCAAGATTTCTTGCTTCCGCTTTAATTGCAAGGTTTTCCTGCATCAATCGCTCCTGGTAGGCCCAGCCTTGTTGATAACCCATTTTCCCGAGGTCGCGAAAAAGAACAATTTGCTTCTCCATATAAGATCATCAAAATTACACGCTTTGTACTCTTTATTTTTGCAATAATGAAGAACGAGTTACCTGGGGCAATTCCGGAAGAAGTTATTGATTCGAATGATGAATTATATGAGCGCTTTCAATTTGTGATTGATAAGGGACAGGAGCCTTACCGGATAGACAAATTTTTAATGAACCGCATTGAAGGAGCAACAAGAAATAAGTTGCAGCAATCCATCAATACAGGCCTGGTATTGGTTAATGGAAAGGAAGTAAAACAGAATTATAAGATCAGGCCTTTGGACAATATCGTAGTGTTCTCAGACCTTTCGCCGGAAACGACTGAAGTGGTTCCTGAAAAAATGGACCTTAATATTGTTTATGAAGACGATGATTTGATGGTGATCAACAAGCCTGCCGGTATGGTAGTACACCCGGGAACAGGCAATTATTCCGGCACTTTATTAAATGGCATCGCCTATTATTTAAAACAAAAAAATCCAGGTATTACCGAAGAAACCTTACCTCGTTTTGGCCTTGTTCATCGTATAGATAAAAATACAAGCGGCTTATTGGTACTAGCCAAAAATGAAAAAGCAATGCGGCACCTCGCTAAACAATTTTTTGACCACACCGTCAAAAGACAATACAGGGCTCTGGTTTGGGGCGATGTTGAAAAAGACAAAGGAACTATTATTGCGCATGTGGGGCGCAACCAACGTTTCCGTAAATTATTTGAAGCCTACCCCGAAGGCGATCATGGAAAAGAAGCCATTACGCATTACACGGTTTTGGAACGTTTTAATTATGTAACGCTTGTTGAATGTGTTTTAGAAACAGGGCGCACCCACCAAATTCGTGTACATATGAAACACTTAGGTCACCCATTATTTAATGATGATTATTATGGTGGCGACCGGGTTGTAAAAGGAACTGTTTATACCAAGTACAAACAGTTTGTTGAAAATTGTTTTGCCATTTGCCCACGCCAGGCACTTCATGCAAAAACCCTTGGGTTTAAACATCCAACAACAGGAGAAGAACTTTTTTTCGAAGCCGAATTACCTGAAGACATCAGCAAAGTGATTGAAAAATGGCGCAACTATGTTAAGCCTAAGAACCACGAAAATGATTGAAAATTGTATTTGAAAGCTTGAAGAACAAGTTGAAGAATGATTTTTTTTACCAGCTTATTTTATCTATAAAGCATTGTTGCGTCGCACTCTTCGGCGTTTTCTATTCTATGCAACAATTGGATTGTTATCTTTTAAAATCATAAAGTGTGGCAGTAAAAACTCCTCGCTCCCTTTTTTTAGAAAGCAGGAACCAGTTACCACTATAGCGTAAAACATGGGGTACTAAAAGGTCTCCAACCTTTTGCATTTGCACTTCCATGTGCACATCAAAATCATATACACCGGCATCAAAACTTAAATCATAATTGCGGCCAACAATTTCCATTGTTTTTTGATTGAACCAGGTTGTAATGTTATCAAAAACAATTTTACCTCTTTGCGATGAGGACAATCCTTCTTTACGCTGAATACCAAATACGTAACTGGCTTGTCCATTTAATTCAGCTGTGTCAATTGTAAAATCATAGTACTGGGCAACATCTTCGTCAAAAACATCCAGTTTATCTCCTATGAAAGGAATGCCCGGTATTTTTTTACCAGGATTAAAGAACAATAGTTTTAATTGTTCTTTATTTTTTTCCAAGCCTCTTTTATGCTTTACATCGTGCTGGCTGCCGGCAACAATATTGGTTTCGCCACAAACCTTACCATTTGTAAAAAAGAAAGCGGCATATAATTCCGCCGTATAATAATTTAAGTCGCGATCTTTTTCATAAAAATCGCCTGTCGTTTTTTCTTCCAAAACCTCCATTGTTCTGCAACCATTAGCAACATGCTGTTTTGTTTTGCTATCAAGCGAGGCTTTCATTCGCCCCTTTTTATCCCGCATCTGAATAAAATTCAAAGCGGTATAGCCCATTATGTGCAGGTTTTTGAACGCTTTATAATAGCTGCTGTCATTTTTAATGCGCTGTAAAAAACGGGAAACATTTAAATCACTTCTAACTACAACTTCGCTTAGTTGCACTGTACGTCTTACCGCTTCCACATCGGATGTATCTTCCTGTGCAAAAGCAACCAAACAACAGAAACTTATGAGTAGGGTAAAAAGGGTTTTCATTTTTTAGGGAACGCCATTTTGTAATCGACCTTTACTGCACCTTTTGAAATATCATCAAGTTTTCTTTTTAATAATTTTCTTTTCAAAGGTGATAAATGATCAATAAATAATTTACCGTCAATATGGTCGTACTCATGTAAGATGATGCGGCCGGTAACTCCGTTGTATGTCCTGGTAATTTCCTGAAAATTTTCATCCAGGAATTTTAGGGTTACTTCTTCTGCCCGATAAATGTCTTCCCTGATCTTTGGAATGCTTAAGCAGCCTTCATTATAAGCCCAGTCATCTCCAGCTTCCTCCACTATTTGGGCATTTATAAAAACCTGTTTTGTGCCGGGATCATCAGGGAATTTCTCTTCTTTTTTATCCTCTTCGTCCATATTGGCAAAAATTTGGGCGCTGTCTACTACAAAAAGCCTGATCTCTTTATTAATCTGGGGAGCAGCCAGTCCAACACCGCTTGATTCATACATAGTTTCCCACATATCATCAATAAGTTTTTCCAGGCCCGGATAATCTTTATCAATATCCTTTGCAACCTTTCTTAAAACCGGGTGACCATAAGCGACAATAGGAAGAATCATGCTTCTTAAAATTTGATGCGCAAAGTTAATCTGAACGAACTAAATATTATGTTGTAAATGCTCTTGCAGCATTATAGTGGCAGCAATTTCATCGAGCAATCCCTTATTTCTCCGGTCTTTTTTCTTTAAGCCCATTTGTATCATTGCCTGGGAAGCCATCTTGGAAGTGTATCGTTCATCTACTTCTTTTAGGGGCACTAGTGGAAAATTTTTCTTAAACTGTTCGATGAATTTTTTAACGAGCGGCGTTGCGTGGGTGGCAGTATCATCCCAGTTAGTAGGCATTCCAATAATGACAAGTTCCACCGGTTCTTTTAAAAAATAATCTTTTAAAAACATTAATAGTTTTGGCGTTTCCACAGTGCACAAACCGGTAGCAATAATTTTAAAAGGGTCGGTAACGGCAATCCCGGTACGTTTTCCGCCATAGTCTATTGAAAGTATTCTTGCCATTATTGCAAAAATAGAAACTCAAAAAGCAAATAGTGAATTGCTTTTAATAACCTTGATGAATAAAAATATCGGCGATGACAAAAACAGCGAAGACAATAGAAGCAATTCCATTTGCTGTCATAAATGCAACATTTACACGACGCAGATCATTTGGTTTTACAATTGAGTGCTGGTAAACAAGCATGCCGCCAAAAACCAAAACACCAATCCAATACAACCAACCAAAACCACCCCACCTGCCCGCCGCAACCACGCAAGCTGCGCTTGCCAGGTGCAACAATTCCGAAATGTGCAGTGCTTTTGCTTTGCCAAAAAAAGAAGGAATTGAATATAATTTATTATTGCGATCAAATTCTTCGTCCTGCAAAGCATAAATAATATCGAAACCACTTACCCAAAATAAAACGGCAAAAGAAAACAATACAGGTAACCAATGAAATTGACCGGTGACCGCCAGGTAGGCACCTATTGGAGCTAATGATAAACCCAAGCCTAGTATTAAATGGCAAAGCGGTGTAAAACGTTTGGTATAACTGTATCCTAAAACAACGGCCAGGGCAACCGGTGATAAATAAAAACAAATACGGTTGATAAAATAAGTGCAGGCAACAAATAAAATACAGCAGGTAATTGTAAAAGCCAATGCATTTTTCGGTGTAATAATTCCTTTTGGAACTTCACGAATTGCCGTTCTGGGATTTAATGCATCGAAATGACGATCCAAATACCGGTTGAAAGCCATGGCCGCACTACGTGCAAACACCATACATAGAATTACCAATGTAAATCTTATTATATAATCAGTAAAAGTAACCGGGATGTTATTTTCCCTAAAAACAATTGGAAGTATTTTGGTGTTCCAACCGGGAATTGATAGATCGAGACCTGATAAAAAATTAGTTGCCAGGAAAAAACCAATGAGTGCAAAGGGCATTGCAAAAATGGTATGCGAAAATTTTATCAGGCTTAAATAACTTTTTACCGTTGACATAATTGAAAACAAAAGTAAGTTAGATAGTGCTAAATAGAATTACCAAACGATGCAGTGAGTGACACAACAGGCGCCGGTAGTAGTAATTCAGCCGGCAAAAATATTTTCTTATTTTATTATACCTCTTACCAATTCCCATAAAACAACACCTGCTGCTACCGAAACATTCAATGAATGTTTCATACCAAGCTGCGGAATCTCAATGCATCCATCGCATTGCTCGATAGTGGTTTGCTCCACACCGGTCACTTCGTTTCCAAAAATTACGGCAATTTTTTCCTGGGCATAATGCAATTGCTGCAACTTTAAACTATTGGCGGCCTGCTCTATTGCATAAATTTTATAACCTTCACTCTTTAATTTTGACAAGGCTTCTTCTATATTCTTAAAATGTTGCCATTGTACGCATTCGTCGGCACCCAAGGCGGTTTTCTTTATTTCTTTATGTGGCGGATGGGCCGTGTAACCGCAGATGTAAATGGCTTCCAGCAAAAATGCATCGGCTGTTCTAAACACAGAGCCCACATTATAGGCACTTCTAATATTTTCTAAAACAGCAATGATCGGTAACTTGTCGGATTGTTTGAATTCGTCTACGGACTTGCGATTCAATTCGTCCATGGAGAGTTTGCGTACTTTATTTTCATCGTTATTCACGGCGCAAAAATAAGGGCCAGTAAATAGTGGATAAAAAAGATAAAGGGAAACAGGCTGTTTAGGTGGGGAAAGTTATTTTTGCCGCTCCACCATGAGCAAAGTAAAAGCAGCCGAAACACCATTAATGCAGCAACACAAGGTCATAAAGGCCAAGTATCCTGATGCAATTCTCTTATTTAGGGTGGGTGATTTTTACGAAACTTTTGGCCCGGATGCCATTATTACAGCGCAAGTTTTGGGTATTACTTTAACGAAGCGTAATAATGGATCCGCATCGGATAATGAACTGGCAGGCTTTCCACATCATGCACTTGATACGTATTTACATAAACTGGTAAGAGCAGGTTACCGTGTGGCTATTTGCGATCAGCTGGAAGATCCCAAAACAGCAAAAGGCATTGTAAAAAGAGGCGTTACGGAAATGGTGACGCCGGGCACGGCAACAAATGACAAACTGCTGGATATTTCGTCTAATAACTTTCTTGCCTCTGTTCATTTTTCGAATGAGCATTACGGATTGGCCTTTTTAGATATTTCTACCGGCGAATTTTTTACAGCGGAAGGTGATAAAGAATATGCAGACAAATTATTATCGGGTTTTAAACCGGCTGAAATAATTTTTCAACGCCACCATCAAAAAAAATTCAAGGAAGAATTTGGTGCAAAATTTTACACCTATACGCTTGACGAATGGATTTTTACGGAGCAATATGCGCAGGAATTATTACTGAAACAATTCAACACCCATTCCTTAAAAGGTTTTGGAATTGAACGATTTGATAATGGTTTAATTGCTGCTGGCGCCATCCTGCATTATTTAAAAGACACAGAACACCCAAACCTGCAGCATATAACATCTGTACAAAGGCTTGAGCAGAATGACTATTTATGGATGGACCGCTTTACTGTTCGAAATTTAGAACTATTAAACAGTGCCGTTGAAGGAGGCGCCTGTTTATTAAAAGTGCTTGATACAACTTGTACGCCAATGGGCGCAAGGCTTTTAAAACGCTGGATCGTTTTCCCCTTAAAAGACATTACCAAAATAAATGAGCGCTTAGATGTTGTTGAACACCTTATATTACATACTGACATCCGGAATAAACTGATACAGTCCATGCGGCAGTGTGGAGACCTCGAAAGATTAATTTCAAAAATTCCTTTGAAAAAAATTAATCCTAGGGAGATGTTACAACTTTCAAGGGCGTTGCACCAGGTGGAAGTTATAAAGGAATTATGCATCAATAGTGAAAACGCTTATTTAAAACGCATTGCAGATGCGCTTAACCCATGCCGTTATATCGCAGAAAAAATTGCAAAGGAAATTGTTGAAAACCCGCCGGCTTTAGCCGTGAAAGGAAGCTTTATTAATAAGGGTGTTGATGAAGAACTGGACCATCTACGCAGCATCGCCCATAACGGCAAAGAATACCTGGTGCAAATACAACAACGTGAAATTGAAATTACAGGCATCTCATCTTTAAAAATTGGATTTACAAATGTTTTTGGTTACTACCTGGAAGTAACAAACCTGCATAAAGCCAAAGTACCAAAAGAGTGGATGCGTAAACAAACACTTGCAAATTGTGAACGCTATATCACTTCCGAATTAAAAGATTACGAAGAAAAAATTACCGGCGCCGAGGAAAAGATTTTAGTCATAG
Source organism: Chitinophagaceae bacterium (assembly GCA_036676725.1). Lineage (GTDB taxonomy): Bacteria > Bacteroidota > Bacteroidia > Chitinophagales > Chitinophagaceae > Flavisolibacter. Next base: position 768 of record JAKFCI010000249.1, on the reverse strand, counting down.
AATTAACGATTTTCGAAAACCTGATTAATGAACTAAATGATTTTATTTCTGTTATTCAAACGGATGCTCAAATTATAGCTGCATTAGATTGTCTTTGCAGTTTTGCAAACAATGCCTTGCAGTACAATTATAAAAAACCCCAATTACACGAGGAATATGAATTGTCCATAAAAGAAGGACGACACCCGGTAATTGAACGAACATTGCCACCATCGGAAACCTATATTTCTAACGACCTTGTATTAAATAAAGATGATCAGCAAATCATTATCCTGACTGGTCCAAACATGAGTGGTAAGTCTGCATTGTTGCGCCAAACAGCCATGATCACTTTAATGGCGCATATGGGAAGTTTTGTACCTGCGGCGGAAGCATTTGTACCAATCACAGATAAAATTTTTACACGGGTGGGTGCATCCGATAACTTAAGTGCCGGAGAATCTACTTTCATGGTTGAAATGAACGAAACAGCATCGATCATTAATAACATGAGCGAACGCAGTTTGATTTTGCTTGATGAAATTGGCAGGGGCACTTCTACTTATGACGGGATATCCATCGCGTGGAGCATTGCAGAATATTTACATAATTCCTCTTTTCAACCAAAAACCTTTTTTGCTACGCATTACCACGAGCTGAATGAATTGGAAAATAAATTAGCTCGTGTAAAAAACTACCATGTTACCAATAAAGAGATTGGCAATAAAATTATATTTCTACGGAAATTAGCACCCGGTGGCAGTGTGCATAGCTTCGGTATTCATGTGG
>JAKFCI010000248.1:0-8075 GCA_036676725.1 Chitinophagaceae bacterium | reverse complement strand
ATTTCACCGGATCGGCAAAAGATGGAATTAAAGTCCGGGTAATTGGTGGAAGGGACAAAGATGTAATCGTTGATAGTACATCGGAAGCGGCATCAAAAATTCATGTTTATGATAGTGGCGAAAACACTATAAATAAAACTGAGTCCATCAAACTTCATTTATCAGAAGATTCATCTATACATAACTATGAATACAACGCCTTTAAATACGATGATAAAGGCTTGAAACCTAAAATATTTTACAGTAACGAAGACAGGTTGTATGCAGGACTTAGTTACGAATGGGAGAAAAATAAATGGCGCAGAGAACCTTTTGCGCATAAGCATCGCATAACGGCAAATTATTCGCTGACGCAAAAAGCGCCTAGTTTTATTTACAAAGGCCTCGTAAATAATTTCATAAACAAATGGAATCTTAATTTATTCGCTAACTACGATGCCGTGAGGTGGACTAATTTTTTCGGCATTGGCAATGAAACGCTTGAAACTGTAAATGACAGGGATTTTTACCGTATGCGCACCCGCGAGGCTCTCGTAAGTATTGGGCTTCAAAGGTTGATTGGTAAGAGAATAACTTTTGGCCTAACTCCATTTTTTCAATCGGTAGATATTATCAGGGATGAGGAAAGATTTATCGTGAAAAACTTTAATGCTCTGAAAGAATTGAATAATTCAAAAAAGTATGCAGGAGCGCATATTGACCTTTCTTACAATAATGTAGATAGCGACGTTTTACCTACTAAAGGTTTACAAATTTCTACCGTGGCAACTTATACACAAAACATAAAAAACAGCGACAAAAGTTTTGAACGCTATGTGGGCAGGCTAAATTTTTACCTGCCGATTTTAAAAAACCTGGTACTTGCGGTTCGTTCCGGCGCAGCAACTTTAAATGGCGAACCTGAATTTTACCAGTTAAATTCAATCGGTGGCAGCGAAACACTAAGAGGTTTTAGGCGGGACAGGTTTTGGGGCGAAAAAAGTTTTTACAACAGCAACGAACTGCAATATCTATTTAATGTGCACACCTACCTGTTTAATGGCAAGGCAGGCATTATTGGCCTTTACGACCAGGGACGTGTTTGGCAAAAAGGCGAAACGTCCAACACGCTGCATAATGCATATGGTGGCGGTATACTGTTAGCTCCATTCAATAAAATAATGGCAACAGTTACCTATGGCGTTTCAAAACAAGACCAGGTAATACATTTGCGGGTAAGCAAACAATTTTAATCACCATTCATTAATGGAAATAAGGACCTGCTTTGCGGGTACAAGTGCATGTCAATTTGAAATAAAAGATAATCGGTAACAAGCGGTTTAGGCAACAGGTCGTCTGCACCAAACAACACAGCTCTTTCTGTACTGTAATCATAGCCGGAAATGATCATTACTTTTACATCTTTACTTGCATCATTGTTCTTAAGCTTCCAGCAAAGTTGGCGTCCATCTTCACCGTTCACATTAATATCAAGCAAAACCAAATGGGGAGAGAAGGAAGGAAAGATATCTTCTGCTTCCGGTAAACTTACAGCAGTTTCAATTTCATAACCTTCCTTTTGCAGGCGTCTTTCCAATAACATTAAAAGATCAATGTCGTCGTCAATAATTAAAATTCTTTTTTGCAATCCCTTTTTCACAGCACACATAATCAAACTAATAAATGGTTAATCAATAAGGTTAACAAGCCTATGTCTTTTGTAGACATTGGGGCATGCAGTAGATTGGCTTATTGTTTTAACAAAGGATACGGTAAGGTCAATGCGTTTTCTGGGACAGGTCGGTTACTTGGATAAAATTTTACACGAGACAAAAAAAATAAAAAAAGAAGTTGACTGATATTGGATTAGGTCTTTATCAGGGATTTGGATTAGTAAGTAATGGTTTTCAGATATTGGATGGATTGATAGTTACTACCAATCAACTTCTAACACAAAACTAACCCACCCGCCAGAGCAAGACAAGAGCGGAAGTAACCTTTTTTATGGTTGCAGTATTTACCGGTTATGAATGATAAGTATAGAAAATCTACGATAGAAGTTATAGTAAAAACTACGTTTTAAAGCCAATAAAAACAGGGGGTATGAAAGAAAACAAAATTAATAAAGGGGAAGAAAGAAAAATTATTCAGGAAGAACAGGACCATAATGTTGCTTTGCACCTCGTTTTCCTTTATTAGGGAAAAGAACATCAGGGGCAGTTTCGTAACCTTCGTTAGATACTTCATTCAACATTTTACAGGTATTTCTTCTACGTGTTTTATAAATTGCCAATGCAACAACTGTTGCAGCTGTAATACCAATAACAATTTTTGTAGTAGTCTTCATTAATACCTGTTTTTAGCAAATATAAAAACTGCAAAGCACGGGCCACGCCATTTGCACCTCATTATGTTGAATTTTAAGAATCTATTTCATAAATAAATTCAACTAATAAAAGAAGTTAGTGCCCGAATTTTATTTAGTGGCTGCCTGGTGAAATCTTTTTAGATCTGCCAATTCCGTAGTAGAAAAAGGTTCGTTGTTCTCGTATTTAGATTTTAAGAACAATACCATTTTATGTTGTGGATAGCGGGTTAGTACCGCTTCTATTAGTTGCCCGTTGGCTTCGTCTTTTTCGTAAAGAGGTGTGTTTACCGGCACTTCAGACTTAAAACGCGTAGGCATTTTTTTAATCAATGCTTCAAGTGTTGCCAACTTACCCGTGGAAAGGTCAGGTATTTCGGAGGCTTTACCATACAACCCTTGCAGTTGTTTTTTGCTTAAACTACCCCTGTTTAAATATTGCTTATACAAACTAATGATAAAAGATGAAATGGGGTAAGCAATAATACAGGCTTCCAAAACCTCGTTCACGATGTCAAACTCCGGTTTTTTCTTTTCCATAGTTGTAAAAGCAATAATATAATAGCTTGCAAAAATGAATGCAAGTTTCCCTGGTTTATAAACCTAAATTGTAAATGAATGTTTAGCGGATAATAAACCGAAAGCAGGTTATGCCACGATCTTTTTCACGTTGATTGCACTTGGTCCTTTTGGTCCCATTTCAACTTCAAAATTTACTTTGTCGTTTTCTGCAATACGCTCCGATAATTGATTAACGTGAATGAACACACTTTCCCCGGTTTGCGCATCTTTTATAAAACCAAATCCTTTGGCATCATTAAAAAATGTTACAACACCCGAACGAAATGCATCTTCTTCATTAATAATTTGCTTAGGAACACCAATCTGTACATCTTCAGAGTTGAATACTTTCTTTTTCCGCGGATCGGGAGGTGTTGAGGAGATGTTGCCATTTTCATCGATATACGCCATCATATCGTCAAGGCTTCCTTTTTTGCCGCTTGCCTTGCGTTCTTCCATTTTCTCAGCTTTATCCTGGCGCTGTTTTGCCCGCTTTTTTTCTTTTTCTTTTTTATTAAAGGTTTCTTGAGATCGACCCATAGTTACTTATTGTTTCAAATAAAGGTCGGCTTTTTCTAGCCGAAAATTGAAAACAATTCTCATACATAACAAAGGTTTTATTTGTCTTAACTTTTTGAGTAAAAAAAGCCCGCTGCTTTAACAGAAACTTATCTACTGCCAATTAATCATCAATCAGAATTTTCTTTCTCATTAGCCTGAACGCTTTAAACCACGTTCCACCCATATGAAAAAGCAAACTCTACTTTTAGCAACCCTTGTTCTTTCCATAGCTTCAATGGCACAAAACAAGCCCTCTTTCGGTATCCGCGGTGGTGTTACTTCTTCCGGTATGCGGGGTGATGCTGTTACCAGTCTTCAAAACCTGATTGATTACACAGACGGAGCAATTACAACAAACAGGAATACAGGATTTTTTGGTGGCGGAAATGTAAACATCCCGATCAACGATAAATTTTCCATCGAGCCTGCTTTATACTATGCACAAAAAGGTTACGAACTAAAAGGAGAACTAAATATTAAAGGCGCTGAATTTATTGGTGCAAATGCAAAGGCACAATTAACCTCCCATTATATTGATCTTCCGCTGTTGGTAAAAGCGAACCTGGGTGGCATACAATTATTTGCAGGGCCACAGGTTTCGTATTTGGCAAAAGCTGATTTAAATACAACCGCTGGTGTTTTAGGATTTAATTTATTTAAAAGAAAAATGGATGCGACAGAACAATTAAACAAATGGGATGCAGCAATTACTGGCGGAATTGGTTACCAGTTTTCAAATGGCTTTAATGTAATGGCTTCTTACGATCATGGTTTATCAAAAGCAGATGCAAATAAAAATTTTGATTCGTACAATAGCTCTGTTAAAATAGGAGTAGGAATAAATTTTTAAAAAATTTCCTGGAAAATAATTGTGAGCCATCTAAAATTTAGATGGCTTTTTTTAAGTCTATTATTTTGATTTTACAAAACTGAATTTAAAATCTATGATCATTTTTTATTGAAAAGAGAAATTAAATGAGCGAAAGTTTTTATTGATAACATTAAAAATTTCCATTCGTCCTTTTACCCACTCCTTTTAAAAAATATATGGGCAATTGCTACAAAGTGGGGATTTTTTTTCTTAATTTAATATTACAATATTCTACTTTTTCCCCTCAAAAAAAAGGCACGTAATTGGTAACTGTGTATACTGAACAGTTACGAATAACCGTAATTCCCACTAATGATCCGTATTCATTGAAGCACCACCTAACTATCAACAAAACACGATGAATACACTTTTAGATTTGATCGCTTCGGTTCTTGCCTTAACTTTCCGGGTCATCACCGCTCCCTTGCTTTTAGTTTTATTATTCATTGGCGGACTGTTGAATTTTGTGCAAGCCTTAAGCAAAGTGAGAATGCATATTACACTTCCTCATTTACGTTTAAATAAAATTTCATTTCCGTTCAGGCATTTGCAGTTTTTAAGACATTGATCTGGAACAATAAATTTCTTATTTAAGATTAGATTTTAAAAAAATTTTCCTCCCTTCTAATATTTAATTCATTGCTATCTTCAAAAGAAAGAAGATGCGTTCTTTCTTAATTGCTATTATACTTTTTACAGCGTTAGCTGTTGCAGCGCAAAAATCAAGACCAAGAAACCTGGGGATACAGATTGGTGTTTTACCAACGGGTAAAGAAAATGCGATAACTGATGTACCGGGCGTACTTGTTGGACAAAAAACTTTAATAAAAGGTGATTCCATACGCACAGGGGTTACAGCCATTCTTCCACATGGCGGAAATGTATTTCAACAAAAAGTACCTGCAGCAATTTTTGTAGGGAATGGCTTTGGCAAACTAACCGGGAGTACTCAGGTTATCGAACTTGGTAATCTGGAATCGCCTATTATCCTAACCAATACACTAAGTGTGGCAATTGCCATGGAGGCAGTGGTAACGCATACTTTGGCCCAGCCCGGCAACGAAAATGTACAATCGGTTAACGCGGTGGTTGGCGAAACTAATGATGGCGCTTTAAATGATATTCGTGGAAGGCATATAAAAACGGTTGATGTTATGGACGCAATCCGTTTGGCAAACGGAGGTAAAGTAATGGAAGGAAATGTAGGCGCTGGTACCGGCACGGTTTGCTTTGGATGGAAGGGTGGAATAGGAACGGCGTCACGAAAATTGCCGGCAAGTCTTGGAGGTTATACAATTGGTGTTTTGGTGCAGACCAATTTTGGCGGTGTATTGCAGATTGATGGTGTTGCCATTGGTAAAGCATTGAATAATTTTTCTTTTAGCGATAAATTGAAAAATCCTGTCGATGGTTCGTGCATGATAGTTGTTGCTACTGATGCACCGCTTGATAGTCGCAACCTGGAGCGGCTTGCAAAAAGAGCATTTATGGGGCTGGCTAAAACGGGTGGCATTGCATCAAATGGCAGTGGCGATTATGTAATTGCTTTTTCTACCGATTCAACAAATCGTATAGCACACAATAGTATAAATGCAAAACAATCGTCTGCCTTTCTTCGCAATGATGAAACATCGCCCATTTTTTTAGCTGCAATAGAAGCCACGGAAGAAGCAATTATCAATTCTCTGTTTGCAGCAGAAACCATGACAGGCAAAGGGGGACGTAAAGTGGAAGCGTTGCCAATTGAAAAAGTCATCTCCATAATGCAAACACATAAACATCTAAAAAAATAAAGAAAAAAAGAAAAAGGCAGCCATTTTCACAGCTGCCTTTTAATTAATTATCTTGAACTTACATTCTCCTGCTTCTTCCTGTTCTTCTTGCATATTCTTCGTCAGATTCATCCATTTCACCTAAATGTTCATTTAGACGAATATCATCTAAATGTGCAGATGCCCCTGCTGCAGGAACATTCAATTCTTCATCCTTTCTCTGGTATGTATTTTCAATATCTGTTTTTGGTGTTTGAATCCTTGTATTATCCGGACGATTACGATACATATTTTGCTCATTAAAATGCTCATGTTCGTAAAAATCTTCGCTTAGGTCCGAATCATCGGAAATATGAGTGCCCGCCTTAGGATCGGTGCGGCCAAAAACCGTACTTATGCTTTTTTCAGCCTTTGTTCCCAGGTCATCTTTGTGATACCTTGGTAGTGCACGCAATTGGAAAGGGGTTACGGTTTCTAAAATCACATCATCATCTTTTGGCTGTAGAACAGCTAAACCGATGGGGATCATAACCGTACGCTTTTCTAATTGCAATTCTTTACTATCCACAACATTTACAATCATGTAACGCACTTTATGTGCTCTTGAATCAAATACAAGATCTTGTACTTTGCCTATTAAATGCCCGCTTCTGTCCCTTACTTCCCAACCCCTAATATCGGGTTGGCCTTTAACAACTTCAAAATCAGAACCTTTTAGTTCCTGAAGTCGCCTATTTTTTGTACTTGCCATATTATTTTGTTTTTTGAGAAAGCTTACCGCTTCCGGTTAAAAATCAATAACATTTATTGAACAGTGTCAATTCTTGTTGTTATTGTCGTATCTGTAGAAACCCTGGTATCCGTTGTTATTGTTGTATCAGTTGCTACCGGGGTGGTATCTATTCCATCATTTTTATTATTGCGCAATAGAAAAAAAGCAAGTAATGCCAATGCTACCAGTATCAAAATGATCCAGGGTAAAGGAGAGGTTTTTTTTCTTTGTACGTCCAGGTCTGCCATGTTTAAAAATTTAATTTTATTAGATACTAATCAAAAATCCATGCCATGGTGCTGAAACAGCCTGTGATTTGGAAAATCTATTTTAAAAAAAGCGACCCAAATGGGTCGCCTTATAAAAACACACACAAAAAGAGAGCGTTTAATCCGTTTGCTTTATTAATTGCAGCACTTTCTTATTATTTGATTGTTCAATTTCTACAAAGTACAATCCTGGCTTATACTTATTTCCCAGGTAAATGGTCGCATTCGGCGATAAGCCCTGTCGTATTTCTATTACTCGGCCTAGGTTATCTACAACTTTCATATTTATTTTTTCCGAAGAAGGACTTTTAATATTAATTACAAACCTGTTGGGTGATGGATTTGGCGTTGCTGTTATTTCAAAACCCGTCGAACGATTTATTGTTAGCTTTTCAGTTTTTTCAGCGCTCATTGTCGTAGGATAATGCGGCACTTCTACTGCAACATCAGCAGTGGTAATATTTCCATCTGCATCTGTAGCTGTAATTGTAATTGTATACGTTCTGCCTGAGCCTTCATCCATTCTTTCCGCTCTAAGTTTTAAGTTGTGTTCATCAATTATTTCCCAGTCGCCAGGAATATCCTCGTTGCTTGTGCCGCTTTCTGGTTCATTACTTTTTACAGAAAGACTGGTTGTGATCGGTCCGCAATTATCCGAAACATCATAAAACACTTCCACGTTTCGCATTTTATGGTTTGGAGGCCAGATAGAGGTTGGAGTAACAGAGACCCCAGCAATAACAGGAGCCAGGTCGTCCTTGGCAGTTAGCGTAAAGTTGCAGGTGCCCGAATTACCGCCAGCATCAGTTGCAGTTAAAGTAATTATAGTATTACCCAAGCCCTGAATGATAGAACCTGCAATTGGTGATTGTGTAACTATTGCAGCACCAGCAGAAGAAGCCACAGTCGAAAGGCTTGTATAATC
>JAKFCI010000247.1:0-15175 GCA_036676725.1 Chitinophagaceae bacterium | reverse complement strand
AAAAAGTATTAAAAGTATTGAGGTAAAACAATTGGCAAAAGGATAAAAATTGGGGGGAAGTAAAAAAGCTGAAATAATAACTACAGTACAAGAGTGCAACGCAACAGAAGTAGAATAGTATTGATTCCGCTGGTTACCTAAAAAAAATGCCCGGTCAATTGACCAGGCATTTATATATAAGTTGGAGAATTTAGGCTTGTGAAAGTGCTTTATTTACAAGTTCAGCAGCCTCGCTTAACTGGATGGCTGATTGAACCTTTAACCCGCTTTCGTCAATCAATTGTTTTGCTTCTACCGCATTTGTGCCTTGTAAACGAACAATGATTGGAATATTGATGGTGCCCATGTTTTGGTAGGCATCAATAACACCTTGCGCAACACGATCGCAACGAACGATACCGCCGAAAATATTAATTAAGATGGCCTTTACCTTCGGATCTTTCATGATGATGCGGAAACCAGCTTCAACTGTTTGCGCATTTGCGGTACCGCCCACATCTAAAAAATTTGCAGGTTCGCCACCACTTAATTTGATCATGTCCATGGTTGCCATTGCAAGCCCTGCACCGTTAACCATGCAACCAACATTACCATCTAATTTTACAAAATTCAGGTTGTGTTTGCCGGCTTCAACTTCGGTTGGATCTTCTTCGCTATAATCACGCAGTGCTGCTAAATCCGGATGACGCATTAAAGCATTTTCATCAAGACTCATTTTGCAATCTACTGCTACAATTTTATCATCGGCCGCTTTAAACAATGGATTAATTTCAAGCATGGCACAATCAAGCGAAACATATGCATTATAAAGATCGGTTACGAACCTAACCATGTTTTTAAATGATGCACCATGCAAACCCAAATTAAAGGCAATTTTTCGTGCCTGGTAGGCTTGCAAAAGTCCTCCCGGGTGTATCCATTCTTTAAAAATTTTATCCGGCGTATTGTGTGCTACTTCTTCAATGTCCATACCACCTTCGGTGCTGTACATGATCACATTTTGGCCTTTGGTACGGTCCAATAAAATAGATAAGTAAAATTCTTCACGCTTACCAGGACCATCATAATACATGTCCTGCGCCACATAAATTTTGTTTACTACTTTGCCAGCTTCGCCGGTTTGAATAGTAACCAAAGTACCATTCAATATTTTTTCTGCGAACTCGCTTATATCTTCAAGCGATTTACCAACCTTAACGCCGTTAATGCCCGTTTCTTTTATTTTTCCTTTTCCACGACCACCGGCATGTATTTGCGCTTTTACAACTGCGAAGGGGCTGCCATAATCAGTTTTGATCTGGCGATATGCATCTTCTGCTTCTTTAACTGTGCTGGCGGCAAATCCTTCCTGCACCGGAACATGGTACTTCTTCAACAGTTCTTTTGCCTGGTATTCATGCAAGTTCATCGTTTCAAAATTTTGCGGCGAAGATAAAGAGTAGTTAGCAGTTTTAATTCTGAAGTTTATTAGATGTAAAACCATTTGCCTTTATCGCAATAAAAAAAGCGCCCCTTAAAAAGGGACGCTCGTTATTCATTGTTATCTTATTAATAATTGGCTCTCATAACCACCCTGCGGTTTTTAGATTTTCCAGTGGTGGTTTTGTTATCTGCAATTGGCTGTGTTTCTCCAAAGCCCTGCGCTGTTAAGCGGCTTTCGTCTATTCCTTTGCTCAGGAAATATTCACGAACGCTGTTTGCTCTTTGTTCGCTTAAAGTTTGGTTGTAATCATCTTTACCTACATTGTCCGTATGCCCTTCGATAGAAAGTTTAATGTCTTTATCGCTTTCTAAAATTTTTACAACATCATTTAAACCTGAGAAAGATTTAGGTAACAATTTTGCACTTGCTGTGGCAAAATAAATTCTTGTTGCCGCATAATTTACTCTTTTGATCACTTCTTCTTTTACTTCAGGGCAGCCATTATTTTCTGCAACACCCGGTAGTGTTGGGCATTTGTCATCATCATCATTTATGCCATCGCCATCTGTGTCAGGCACAGGGCAGCCTTCGTATTTTGCGGTGCCTGCAACTGTTGGACATTTATCCTGTTCGTCATTGATGCCATCAGAATCAGTATCAGGAATAGGGCAACCTTCATATTTTGCAATACCAGCAACAGTCGGGCATTTGTCCAGGCTGTCGTTAATGCCATCGGAATCTGTATCAGGTATTGGGCAACCTTCGTATTGAGCCACACCCGCAACTTCAGGGCACTTGTCTACATTATCATTGATACCATCGCCATCTGTATCTTTTGGAGCCTGGGGAATTTCAACTGCTTTTAAAGGGGCCGGTTCTTTCTTTTTACCAATGATACCCGCAATACCAAGTGCATGCGAAAAATGATAAGCCGAAGTTTCGGTGGTAACCGGAACGCGGTATTGAGAACTGATAAATATAGCTGCCTCGTCAAATAAATTTAATTTAAGGCCACCACCCAAAGGTATAAATGCACCAAACTGCTCATTATAACTATTGGCACCCACACCTACAGAAAGATAGGGAGTGAATACATATTTATCTGGGAACATTTTTAAATTGATAGAAGCATCTGCTTCCAATAAAAACTGTTCAACCGGTGTTTGATTATCTGGTAAAGTAATTTGGGCAAAAGTTCCGTTTAACGTTGTCGCCAAATCAACATGATCGCTCAATCCTTTAAAATAATTTATGCCTATTCCGGGAGACATCTCCTTTAATTTGGCACCTTGCTTATAATTAATAACCGAAGCAAGTGAAGAATTACGAATGCGTTGCGCAGTAGTAAAATCTGTTAAAGTAAAACTTACGCCCAAAGCAGAAGGCCTGGTATAAGTTCCTTTTTGTGCAAAAGAGGCAGAGGCAAAAAGAGAGGGTACAAGCAAAAGGACCAAAAGCTTCTTAATTGTCATTAGTCTGGTTTTCAACAAAAATAATGGCTCTGCTGTAATTATCTTTAAAAATTTATCCTGAACAAAAACAACTATTTTTTAGCCTTTTTTATGTTGAGGACTTCCACCTTGACTTGTGTTAAGCCACGACCTATATAACCTAGCTGACCTGCTGCCATACGGCTCATATCAACAATACGTTTATTTTTTGGGTGAAGCCGATCGTTAACCTGGACGATCACGCTCTTATTATTGCGCAAGTTGGTAACTTTTATCCAGGTACGTAACGGCAAAACATTACATGCGGCCGTTAATTTGTTGTGACTGTAAATGGCCCCGGTAGCAGTTTGGCGACCTTCAAATTTATCGGCATAAAAACTGGCGATTCCGTATAAGGTTTTGGATTTTTTTATATTTTTTTCATCCTTATCTTTTTTCTTTTCGTCATTTTCTTCAAACGAAACAGAAGAAGTTTGACTAATGGTTGAAAAGCTTAAGCAAGAAAAAAAAATGAAGAGGATTAACTTCATAGGACTTTTTTGGTTAGAAAATATTCGTCACTTAACCGCTTGTCTTCGCCATAAATATCATCATAAAAAACAACATCGCCTTCTTTAGCCTCGCAGGTAAAGTACCTAATGTATAATGGCACTTTTTTACGCAACGCAATCACCCGCTTTTCTTTTAAATTAAGCCAGGTTTGTAAAGAATCTAATGGAACTGCATTTTTGTTCCCACTGTCTTTTTCTAAAAGATAATAAGCAAGTTCGCGCCATGACTCTACCCGCACACAACCATGACTTAGGGCTCTTTTTTGGCGGCTAAATAAACTTCTTTGATTTGTATCATGCAGGTAAACAGAATGTTTGTTTGGAAAATTAAACTTGATCACGCCTAATGCATTATCATCGCCACTGCCTTGTATTACCTGGTAAGGAATTTCTTTCTCAAACCTGCTCCAGTCAACAGTAAATGGGTCAACCTCCACTCCTTTCCAATCCCATAAACTATAACCTTTACGTGCCAGGTAGCCGGGGTCTTTTTTTAGATTAGGCAGAATGTCATTTTTAATAATGCTATTTGGAATATGCCATTTAGGATAAGTGATCATATCACTAATTGAACTGGTTAATACCGGCGTCCTGGTAATGGGTTTGCCTACAACAACTTTAGATGTAATTACAGTACTGTCATCTTCTTTTAATACCAAACGAAAACTAGGAATATTGACCCACACGTACTGTTTTGGAAGCTTGGGCAATTGTTTATAACGGTCAAGTGTAACTGCAATACGTGTAAATTTTTCATGGTCGGTCGCATTCAATGTACCAATCACAACCGGACCAATTTTACCATCATTTTTCAAACCCTTACGTTCCTGGTACTCTTTTACTGCAATGGCAAGTTGAATAGAATCAAATAAAGGCAGCGGTTGAATCATTTCATCTTCTTCGCTTAAACGTTGCTGCACCAATTTTTTAATATTGGCAGAATCCAAAGGATCAACATAGGTATAGGGTCGTAAATCTGCTATTGCCAAAAAGTTTTGCAAAGCATCTTTCAGTTCATGATAAGCAACATGCTTCGGTTCCAAAGCTGTTGCAAATTCAGCATCGGGCTTTTGCTGATAATTTTCAAATTGTTGAATAAAAAACTCTTTCCTTAATAAAGTATCCTTTAAAATAACATCATCCTTTATCAATCGCCCAATCTTCAAATCTTTTACAATTTCCACGAATGAGGAAGTCAATACTAATTCCGTTTTAGCCCAAAGTGAAGCATCAAGTTTATCGTTTTTACTTGCTGTATCACTAATGGTTTGCTGACGTAACTTTTGAATTTGATTTAAATGGTAATGTTGCGGGAACAAGCCAAAAGCAGTTGAATTAGAAATAAAAGACAATAATGAATCTGCTTTGGGTAGCCACTTTCCATCTTTTGTCCAAAGCAGGGCAAAATCTTTTTGTAAATAAATTGTTTGTATGATGGATGGAAAATTTACATGGAAAGAATCCAGGTGCTTGTTTTCAATCGCATTTTCCAGGGTGGTTTTAATTATTTCAGATGCAGTTGGCCCAAGTTCGGCAGGTTTTTCAACAACAACTTTTTCTTCAATTCTACTTTGTTTTTCCTTGCAGGAAATAACAAACAGGAAAAGAAAAAATGGCAAATAAAAAAGTTTCTTAATTTCCATATTACAGTTACACTCAAATTATAGAATGCCAAAAGTTTTATATACAGCCATAGTTTTCATAAGTCTCTCTATTAGCCAGGGATGCCAGGCACAAAATATAAAGGTTATTAAAAAAACAAAACTTTTACAGCAACAAGTTACGATTGATAGTAATTATAAGATGGTAGAATTACAAACCATCATTCCTTTAATCAGGTATGATTTACGTTATGCCACCACTAATAACTTCACTAACCAACAATTATACAATAGCGGCAAGACGAGTTTTTTAAGATTACCGGTTGCACAAGCTTTGAAATCAGTATATAAGGATTTGGAAAAATTAAATTATAATCTAAAAATATTTGATGCGTATAGGCCTTACAGTGTGACGAAAAAAATGTGGAATTTAATTAAAGATGAAAGGTATGTTGCCAACCCGGCAAAAGGTTCAGGTCATAACAGGGGCATTTCAGTAGATCTTACCATAATCGATAAAAATACCGGAACAGAATTAAACATGGGTACCGGCTATGATAACTTTACCGACACGGCACATCATACATTCACACAACTTTCCAATACTGTTTTACAAAACCGGCAATTATTAAAAAGCACAATGGAAAAGCATGGCTTTAAAGCTTTGGAAACAGAATGGTGGCACTATAGTTATCCCAATGACAGGCAGTATGATGTATTGGATATTGATCCAAAAAAGCTGGCAAAAATAAAATACAAACAATAATTGCTACCTAATTGCACCAACAATTAGCTATTGAATACTTTGTTTTGATGCGTGATACTTTCCATATGCACGGCATCAAAATATTTTACAATAAATTCTTTGCTCAACCCAAACCGCTCCCCTTTTTTGGCAGCTCTTTCTAAAATTTCATTCCATCTTTTGGTTTGTAAAATGGTAATGTTATTTTCCTTTTTATAGTTGCCGATAGTTTCCGCAATTTTCATTCTCTGACCCAAAAGCTGCATCAATTCGTCATCCAGTTGGTTTATTTGCTGACGCATACGTTCCAGAACAGAATGATATTCTTCCGAATTAATATCTTCTTTTCTCCAGATCATTTGATCCAGCATTGCAATAAGTTGTTCGGGAGTTATTTGTTGCTTCGCATCGCTCCATGCATTATCCGGGTCAATATGACTTTCAATCATTAGTCCATCAAAATCAAGATCGATGGCTTGTTGCGCAACTTCCAATAAAATATCCCGGCGTCCGCATATATGCGATGGATCGTTGATCAATAACATATCCGGGTTTCTTCGCTTCATTTCAATAGCCAGGTGCCACATGGGTGCATTACGGTATTCTGTATTTCCGTAGGATGAAAAACCACGGTGAATAAGGCCTACTTGCTCAATACCTGCCTTGGCAACTCTTTCAACAGCGCCGGTCCATAATTCCAGGTCAGGGTTAATGGGATTTTTTATTAATACAGGAACCTTCACTCCTTTTAAAGCATCAGCAACATCCTGCACACTAAAAGGGTTAACCGTTGTTCTGGCGCCGATCCATAAAATATCAACATCAAAATGCAAAGCATTCTCTACCTGCTTGCCTGTAGCCACTTCAACTGCCGTTGGCAAACCTGTAATTTTTTTTGCTTGTTGCAACCATGGCAAACCTTTAGCACCAATGCCTTCAAAACTTCCCGGCCTGGTACGTGGTTTCCAAATACCGGCACGCAATACATCCACTCTACCGGTGTTGGCTAACCGCGTTGCCGTTTCAATTACCTGCTCCTCGGTTTCGGCACTGCAAGGCCCACTAATGATCAGCGGGCGCTTATTCCATTTTTCCTGTGTAATATTTTTTTTGTCCTGATCTATCGTTTGCATAAAAAATTTATTTCAATATTTTATAAAATGATTTTTGATACCAGCTACTAACTGCTATTAAGCTGTAGTTGCGTCGCACACTTTTACGCTATATTATTAATCAACTGCACCTTAATTTTTAATCCTCACTTAATGATCTTACTGATCCTGTTTGCATTTTCAATTAAACCTTGCAGGTATTCGTAATTGTCTTTTTCCAGGCAAGCTTTAAATTTTTTCAACTGGCTAATGTGTTCATTCAATACATCTAAAACGTTTTCTTTATTCTCCATAAAAATGGGCACCCACATATTCGGGTTGCTTTTTGCAAGCCGCACTGTACTCTCAAAACCACCACTTGCTAATTCAAAAATGGCTTCCTCCTCCCGCTCTTTCTCCAATACTGTATTAGCTAAAGCAAAAGAGGTTATGTGCGAAATATGGCTAACATAAGCAACATGCACATCATGATCATTAGCATTCATATAAATAAGATGCATGCCCAATTGCTTGTAAATATTTTCTACCAAAAAAAGAGCCTGCTCACTACTATCCTCTTTATTACAAATAACAGTTGCTTTTTCTATAAAAGCCCCGCTCACGGCTGCTTCCGGGCCACTGTATTCTGTTCCCCACATTGGATGTGTAGCTACAAAATTTTTCCTTTTTTCGTGTTGCTTAATCACTTCCAAAACACCTTTCTTTGTTGAACCTACATCCATTACCACCTGGTCACTTATTTTATCTAATACCTGCGGCAATAAATTAATTAAAGCATTTACGGGTACTGCAAGTACAATAAAATTCGATCTGGCTATTGCTTCATCCAATTCACTTATTTCATCTACCAGGCCTAACTCCAAAGCCTTTTGTTGATGGCTCAAATTATTATCTACACCAATTATTTGTTTTGCAATTCCTTTTTCTTTTAATGCAAGTGCCAGCGAACCGCCAATTAATCCAATGCCTATTATTGTAACCACCATAACTAGCTCCTCTTCGTTTTAATTCTTTGTATGGCTTCCTCTAAATTTTTAACCGGGCTGCACAAACTCACACGAACATATTCATCACCAGCAGAGCCAAATATGCCACCCGGTGTAATAAACACTTTGGTGGTATTTAAAATTTCATCGCTTAGTGCATAACCATCTTTATATGTTCCCGGAATTTTTGCCCATACAAACAAACCAACCTGGTTTTTTGAATAATCACAATGTAAAAGATCTAATAGGATAAAAACTTTTGCTCTTCGTTTCCTGTATTCTTCATTTAATTTATCAAACCAATTCTGTTCGAGTGACAATGCTTTTACCGCTGCTAATTGAACCGGCAAAAACATACCACTATCCATATTGCTTTTAAATCTTAAAACTTCTTCAATTCGTTGTGCAGCGCCACAAAGCATACCAACCCGCCATCCTGCCATGTTATGCGATTTGCTCAGCGAATTCAATTCTATAGCACTATCTATAGCACCGGGTACCGATAAAATGCTCATTGGCCCGTCGTTCAAAATAAAACTATATGGGTTATCATGACAAATAAGAATGTTGTGCTTTTTACCAAATCCAACGAGCTTTTTAAACAAATCTTTTGTTGCAAACTGCCCTGTTGGCATGTGCGGATAGTTAACCCACATAAGCTTCACCTTTGAAAGGTCTTGTTTTTCAAGTGCATCAAAATCCGGTTCCCAATTATTGTTTGCTTTCAATTCATACGGTATTGCATGGCCTCCAGCAAGTTTTACTGCACTTGTGTAGGTTGGATATCCCGGGTTTGGTATTAATGCACCGTCACCATTATCGAGGTAAGTCATACAAATATGCATGATGCCTTCTTTTGACCCGATCAAAGGCAATACTTCTGTTGTAGGATCTAAAGAAACCTGGTACCATTTGTTGTACCAGTTTGCAATTGCTTCCCGTAATGCTGCAACACCTTTATAGTTCTGGTAACCATGAACATTTGGTTTTACACTTTCCGTATCTAATACATTAATTACTTCTTCATCCGGCGCCTGGTCCGGACTTCCGATACCTAGATTAATTACAGGCAATCCTTCCTTATTCAGGTTTTCTATTTCCCGTAATTTTTGCGAAAAATAATATTCGCCAATGCCTTCTAATCGTGCAGCCGTTTGCATAGATTTAATTAATAAGTTTCGCCTTTTTTATAAACACCATACACCTTTACATGCTCTGTAATGGATGTAATTTTCTTAATCGCTTTTTCAAAATCACCTAGCTTTTCAAATTCCATGTCCGCATGAAAATTATATTGCCAGTTACTACCGGGAATTGGAAAACTTTGCAATTTGCTTAGGTTGATTCCACTATCTGCAATTTTAGTTAATACCCTGGCCAAACTACCTTTTGAATGATCGGTAGTAAAACTTACCGAAGCTTTATTGACTTCCGGTAATTCTGGAACATTGTCTTCTCTTTGCAATACCAAAAAGCGGGTGTAATTATTTTTTAGGGTGTGAATATTTGGTGCAATTACATCAAGGTTGTATAAACGTGCAGCAAGTTTACTGGCAACTGCTGCTATATGCTTGCTTTTATTTTGATGAATGTGCTTGGCGCTAAGCGCCGTATCATCAGATTCCACCAATTTCCAATTGTGCTGATCAAAATATTCAAAACATTGTTGCAGCGCCATGGAGTGAGAATGCACCTCCCGAATATCTTCCAGCTTAACTCCGGGATTGACCAATAAATTTTGCTTTATCTGCAGATATACTTCACCAACTATTGAAAGATTGCTTTTATGAAGCAAGTTGTAATTTGGTAAAATACTCCCAGCAATAGAATTTTCTATGGCCATCACCGCAGCATTACAATCTTTATTACTTACCGCGTTTTTAATTACATCTTTAAAATTAGCGCAGGTAATAACCCCGGCGTTTTTACCAAAAAACTGCCATGCAGCCACCTGGTGAAAACTTCCTTCGTAACCCTGTATCGCAATATTGTTGACCATAAATAAAAAAAGTCCCGACTTGTTAGCCGGGACCTTGTATGTTTTTTGGTTAAATTAATTTCCATTCAACAAAGCATTCCCGGCTTCTTGCTAAAGAAGTAATAATAAAACCAAGAATTTGCTATTGTTGTTGTCATCGAATCCGAAATTATAAAATGTATTGAATTAAAACAAAATTATCTTCTAACCGAATCTGCTTCATTCATCCTGATCCTTCTGCCTTTGAATTTTTTGCCATCGATAGATTCGATCATTTTACTTGCCGCTTTTGCTTCAATTTCAACCCAACTATTCATTTCTTTCATGTCAATTCTGCCTAATACATCTTTTGACAAGTCGCTCATATCCAAAATAAACTGAAGAAAACTAGCTTTATAAAAACCATCTTTTGTACCAAGGTTTACAAATAAACGGGTAGTGCTGCCACCACTTCCGCCACTAAATTCCTTGCCTCTTGGTTCACGTCTTCTATCATCTGACCTTTCACCTCTTCTACCTTCACTGCGTCCACTTCTATCATCACCTCTATCAATTCTTGCACGTTCTCTTACATTAAGGTCTTCTGCGTTTTCATAATATTTAAGAAAACGGTCAAATTCCAATGCAGCAACTCTTTGTAAAACTTCTTCTTTTGTAACATCAGCAAACTTTTCCTGCAACATAGGCAAGTAAGTTTCATAATCTCCATGGCTAATATCTGTCTTAAGTAATTTATCCATGAAGTAAAAGAATTGCTTACGACAAACATCTTTACCGGTTGGTATTTCAGATTTGTGAAATTGTGTTTGCAACATTCTTTCTATAGACCTGATCCTTCCTACCTCACGGGAATGAACAACCGACATACAAACACCCGTATTGCCAGCACGACCTGTACGACCGCTTCGGTGGGTATATACTTCCATATCATCTGGCAATTCGAAATTGATTACGTGTGTAATGCCCGCTACATCAATACCACGAGCCGCAACGTCAGTTGCTATAAGGAGTTGCAAAGTTTTATTTCTAAATTCATCCATTACCTTGGTACGCTGTTGTTGCGTAAGGTCGCCATGGATCGCATCAATATCATAACCTTCCCTGGTAAGTTTTTCGGCAATTTCCTGTGCTTCAAGCTTGGTACGGGTAAAAATGATACCATACATGCCTGGGTTAAAATCAATCAGGCGCTTTAATGTTTCGTAGCGGCTATGCGCTGGCGTTACATAATATTGATGATCGATATTTTTATTGGCTGTATTCATTTTGCCCACAGTTATTTCCATGGGGTTTTTCATATAACGCTTACTAACGTTACGAATAGCAGTTGGCATCGTAGCACTAAACAACCAGGTACTATCTCTTTCCGGTGTATTCTGTAATATGAATTCTATATCTTCCTGGAATCCCATGTTCAGCATTTCATCTGCTTCATCGAGAATAACATACTTAATTCTTCCAAGGTCAATTGCTTTGCGTTCAATTAAGTCAATCAACCTACCAGGTGTGGCTACTACTATCTGAACACCTCTTTTAATATCTCTAACCTGCATGGAAATAGAGGAACCGCCATAAACAGCTACAATATTTACAGAAGGCAAGTGTTTCTTAAAAAGGTTCATTTCCTTTTCTATTTGTAAACACAATTCCCTGGTTGGACAAACGATCAAAGCCTGTGGATGCTTTTGTGCCGCATCTATTAATTGAAGAGCGGGCAAGCCAAATGCCGCGGTTTTACCAGTACCCGTTTGGGCAAGACCAATAAGGTCTTTTGTGCCTGATAAAAGTACCGGGATGGCCTTTTCCTGAATGGTTGTTGGTTCTGTAAATCCTAAGTCTTCTACACCTTTCAATAACTTCTCATTCAGACCCAACTCTGTGAACATACTCATGAAACTAAATTTTGTGCAAAGGTAACAGCAGATTAGGTGGTTTAAACAGGATTAGCAGGAATTTATGTTTCCTTGCTAACAATTAAAAAAATTTAAAACAACCCATTTTAAATTATTGTTGTCTATGCCTTAAAAAAATAAGGCCACCTTAAAATAAGGCGGCCTTTTATCGAATGCTTGCCATGTAAAATATCTCTTAACTTATTTTGACCAACAGTTTGGCGGCAAGCGGTTCTTTGTAACTGATTACTTCTGAGTTGAATCAGTAGTAACAGTTGTTGACAATGTGTCTGCACCAATAGATACCGAGGTATCAGTTGTTACAGGAACAGATAATGTATTTGTATCTGTAGTAATTGTTGTTGTAGTTGTGCTATCTGTTGATGTTTCGCTTGAAGTTTCGTTGTTACAAGCTACTAATACACCAGCAATAACAGCAATTGCTAAGAACTTTTTCATTTTCTAAAATTTGCAGGTAATTAATTAATTCTTTGTAGAATCAGCTTTTTCAATCACGTTGATTGTTGAATCAGCTTTGTTTTCAATTACGTCAACAGTTGAATCAGCTTTGTCTTCAACACGCTCTTGTAAAGAATCTGCAGTGTTTTCTACTGAATCAGCTTTTGCTTCTGTGCTTGCAGAATCATTGTTACATGCTACTAAAGTACCTGCGATCGCTGCGATTAAAAGGAATTTTTTCATTTTTTGTTTTAATTATTGTTGTTAAAAAATTTGTTTCCAGGGTATGGATCAATTATGTATTGTGTCAGTTGTAATGGAATCTCTTCTGGACTTCCATTTATTTTCAACTTTTTCTTTTATTTCTTTTGCTTTTACTTTGGTTGAATCCCAGGCTTTTTCAAGCGTGGTATCGATTTTATGCTCCAAAGTGTCCAGCTCTAATTCTAAAGAGTCAAGCTTGCGTTCGGCAGAATTGCCTTCTTCATTACAGGAGGCAACAGTAATTGCCAGCATACAAATAATAAAAAGGCGTTTCATGCTTTTAGTTTTTTCTAGCTGAATCAGCAATCGCTTCATTTGCAGAATCTGTCTTTTCAAAAGTATTTTCTACTTTCTTTTCAAGGCTATCTGTCGCACTTTGAATTGAATCTACACGTGCATCACCAGTTGAATCAATTTTGTTAATGATTGAATCTTCAACATTCTCTGTGGAAGTACCATCATTGTTACAAGCTGCCAAAGAAGCAAATATTACAAGGGAGAAGATTAATTTTTTCATGATTTTAGCTTTACTTACAGGGTTAATGCCCAATTTTGAAAAAGGTAACCCAGCAATTAAAAAATAAATTTTAACGCTTAGGTGGGTTACTATTTACTGTTCTATGTATTAAAAAAGGAATGCTTTGAAGGAAGTTTACAACGAAAAGATTTTATTAGAAGGTTTGGCTAAGAATGACAGGAAGGCAATTGAGACCATTTATAAGGAGAATTATAATATGATCCAGGCTTTGGTTGTAAATAATAATGGTTCTATAGATGACGCAAAAGATATTTTCCAGGAAGGCATGGTAGTGCTCTATGAAAAGGTTAAAACCGGTGCATTTGAATTAAACTGCCAGCTGAAAACTTATGTTTACTCTGTTTGTCGCAGGCTTTGGCTTAAAAAATTAATGCATCAAAACAGGTTTAGTATAAATGACGGGCACGAGGAAACAATAGCAATTGATGAAGACCTGGAAGACCACGAGCAGAAGGATCTTGAGTTTAACCTGATGGAAAAAGCAATGGGGAACCTTGGTGAACCTTGTAAAAGTTTGTTGGAAGCATTTTACATGCAGAAAAAAAACATGCAGGAAATAGCCTTAAACTTCGGATATACCAACGCAGAAAACGCAAAGAACCAAAAATATAAATGCCTCGTACGGTTAAAAAAATTATTCTTTACCCAGTATAAAACTGAGATATAATGGATGACATCAAAATATTAGAAGCAGTAGAACGGTACATCAGCGGGCAAATGTCTCCTGATGAACGTGTATATTTTGAGAATTTGCGCAAATCCAACGCTGAGATTGATCAATTGGTGGTAGAGCATACTTTTTTTCTTCACCAAATGGATCGCTACGATCAGACAAAAAAATTTAAATCAATTTTAAACGATGCGCATATTGATCTTGCTGAAAACGGTGCCATCAATTCTACCAGGTTAAGAGGAAAGGCAAAAGTTATTTACCTTTTTAATAAACATAAAAAAACTGCCTCTATTGCCGCTTCTATTGCGGGCATAACTGCATTGGCGATTAGTGTTTTGGTTTCTTCTGTTTCACCGGTTTCAACCGGTAAAAAAGAAATTGCGCAAATGAACCGGACATTGAATGAATTAAAAAACCAAAACAATCAACAAAACAGGGAAATCAATAATATTAAGCAGAATATTAATAGCCCAATTCCAAAGATCATTTATAAAACAGGCGGTACCAGTTTTCTTATTGACCCTAATGGTTATTTAATTACCAATGAACACGTGGTAAAAGGGGCAAAAAATATTGTTGTTCAAAACAGTAATGGCAAAGACCTTTCGGTAAAACTTATTTACACCGATATTGAAAGAGATCTGGCAATCTTAAAAATTACAGATACTGCTTTTAATGCGCCGGCTTCACTTCCCTACAGCATTAAAAAAACAAGTGCTGAAATTGCTGAACCCCTTTATACCCTTGGCTTCCCCCGCAACGATATTGTTTATGGTGAAGGATACCTTGCCGCAAAAACCGGTTATAACGGAGATACATTAACTTGCCAGATTGCAATTGCTGCAAACCCTGGTAACAGCGGCGGACCCATTTTAAATGGCAAGGGCGAAGTGATTGGCGTATTGAGTGCAAAACAAACAAGTGCGGAAGGCGTAGTATTTGCAACCCAATCAAAATATATCTACAATGCTTTGAAAGCGCTTAAAAAAGACACAACTTACCAACGTGTAAAATTACCAATAGCTTCTTCTGTAAAAGGGTTAAACAAAACACAACAAGTTAAAAAGATCAGTCCTTTTGTTTACATGGTTAAGGTCAACTAATAGAACTTCAAAATATACCTAAAATACAAAAGGGTGAAATGCTTGACTTCAAGAATTTCACCCTTTTTAGTTATTTACATTTGTAATTACCAAAGTTTATTTGGATACTTGCCGCTGCTCACAAGATCATTGATACTTTTTGTAACAACCGGTGCATCTTCTTTATATGTAACACCAAACCATTGTGCATTTGTAGGCAACACTTTTATTACACCTCTTTTCCTGCGAATAAATTGGTCGGCAGTATAAGGAATTAAAAATTCCGCTTTCGGATCGCTGATATTCTGGTTCAGGAACTTCTGGAATTCTTCCTCTAAAAAAGTAAACAAGGAAGGATGGAAGCACCAAAAATTCATAGATGCCTTTGCATCTTCCTGCACTTCGTGTTTGCTTTGATCA
>JAKFCI010000246.1:0-4032 GCA_036676725.1 Chitinophagaceae bacterium | reverse complement strand
TGGTGATACCATAGCTGACCGGGAAATTCCTGAAGCGTTAGAAGTGATCAGCGTTGATGAACTAACAATGAACATGCAGTTTTCCATCAACAACTCACCATTTTTTGGTAGAGATGGAAAGTTTGTTACATCGCGTCACCTGCGTGACCGTTTGATGAAAGAAACAGAAAAGAACTTAGCCTTAAGGGTTTACGATACAGACAGTGCTGATAGCTTTATGGTGTACGGTCGTGGTATTTTGCACTTGGGTGTATTAATCGAAACCATGCGCCGCGAAGGTTACGAGTTAACCATCGGTCAGCCACAGGTTATTACCAAAGAAATTGACGGTAAAAAACATGAACCATTTGAAACTTTGGTAGTTGACGTTCCGCAGGAATATGCATCTAAAGTAATTGATATGGTTACCCGTCGTAAAGGCGAAATGCTGATCATGGAAACCAAAGGTGATATGCAGCATTTGGAATTTGATATGCCTTCCCGCGGTTTGTTAGGCTTGCGTACGCAAATGCTTACCAATACTGCAGGTGAAGCTGTAATGAATCATCGCTTTAGTGAATACAAACCATGGAAAGGACCAATTCCTGGTCGTAACAATGGTGTGTTGATCGCAAAAGATAATGGAAATACAACCGGTTACTCTTTAGATAAATTACAAGACCGCGGATACTTTTTTGTAGACGCAGGAGAAGAAGTTTACAGAGGACAAGTAATTGGTGAGAACAATAAGCCAGGAGATATTGTAGTTAATTCAAACGAAGGAAAAAAGCTGACCAACCACCGTGCAAGCGGAAGTGATGCAGCCACCAACATTCAGCCAAAACGCGAAATGACTTTGGAAGAATGTATGGAATACATCCAGCAAGATGAGTGTATAGAAGTAACACCTGCAAACATCCGTATGCGTAAAGTAATATTGGATGAAAATGAAAGAGTAAAACAAACTAAAAGAATGAGTGCCGGTGCGGTTTAATTCTTATTAATTTTAATTATATAGTTAAATCCCATGCTTTTAAGTATGGGATTTTGCTTTGGCGCTTCTTTTGTAATTATAAAACTATGTCGCGAATAATTTCTGCTTTACTGGTGCTTGTTTTTTTTCAAAGCTGTAATGATGTAGACCGTATCATTGGGCGTGATGAAAAAACAAATGCAGTTACTTATTCTTTTTCTTGCCTTGACAGTGCTGTCGGCGGGGGCTCCATTGGTAAACGGCTCGAACAAGCCGGAGACCTGGTTCGGGATCTAGCAGTATCTGAAAAAAGCATCACCGACGAAGTGCAAACCGAATACGGCCAGGCTTTTCACGACCAAATGTTGAAGGACGGAACATTTAAATTATTAAATAATAAAAGTTTACAGCAAAAACTTAATACCGTGCTGAATGAACTTTTGGCAAAACGTACCGATCCAACTTCTATTAAATACATGGTGCATGCTTTGGATGATACAGCCATTAATGCATTTACATTTGGCGGGCAAGTGTATGTAACGGAAGGCATGCTGAAGGAATGTGCAGGAAAAGATGCTTTGTTATATGCCATTATCGGCCATGAAATTGGCCACTCAGAAAGAGGGCATATAAAAGCTACTATCCAGGAACTTGAATTATCCAACAAATGGTTTGGTGAAAATGGTGCAACATTTTTCCAGGTTAAAAAATTACTCACTGCTTCCATTAATCAAAAAAATGAATTGGAAGCCGACTATTATGGTATCGACCTTACCAACAGGTTAGGTTATGATGTTTGCACGGCAGTTGCCTTTTGGAAGGAAATGGCAAGCAGTGAAAACAGCTACAGCCAGGTGGAAGATTTTTTTAGAAGCCACCCATTTTCCAACCTGCGTTCCGAATGCCTGACCAATCACCTGCGCAATAATTTTGGAAAGGACTGCGGCTCAATAAAAGCAGCCACCTTGGTTTCGGATGAAGCAAATTAATTTTAAATTAAAGTTTGTCTAAAATGAGGTTGATCTTATTGTAAACTTTTAGTTTCAATACCTTTGCCGGGATCAATTATGAAGAAAGCACTCGTCATATTATTTCTTACTTTACAATTTTCCATCTTTACTTACCAGCCGGCAGCAGCGCAATGTTCTATCTGCACTAAAACTGCGCAACAACTTGGCGAAAAGCCTGCAAAAGGTTTAAACTTCGGTATTCTTTATTTAGCCTTGTTTCCATTTGCCATAGTTAGTGTAATAGGTTATCGATGGTGGAAGAAAAATGGCCAACCTTTATAAATTCTTTCAATCCAAATAAGCCCCATAACGCTTTCCTGCTTTTTTGTTTTCTTTTTCTATAACGGTTGCCGTTAATTATCTTTCAGCTATAATAAATAGCTATGCGTTTCATCCTGCTTGTTCTTCTTTTTCCTTTTTACTTAACTGCACAAGACATTCCATCAATTGATAAAAAAACAAAAGACCTCAGTAAGCAAGAAGGTTTCATTACTTACTATTGGGATGAAAACACAGGCAAGTTTTTTCTTGAAGTAAATAAATTAGAACAGGAAATTTTATACGTTACTTCCTTACCAGCAGGCCTTGGTTCCAATGATATTGGATTGGACCGCGGTTTACTCGGCGATGAAAAAATCGTTCGCTTTAGTAAAGTAGGCAATAAGCTTTATTTAATTCAACCTAATTACCGTTATCGGGCCATCACTAACAATGAAGCTGAAAAAAAAGCAGTAGAACAATCTTTTGCACAATCAACGCTTTGGGGTTTTACTATTGAAGCACAATCAGGCAACAGTTACCTTGTAGATGCCACTGAATTTTTTTTAAGAGATGTCATGCGTGCATCACAGAGAATTAAAACACAGAAGCAAGGCAATTATATTTTCGATAAAACACGATCTTATTTTTATTTACCACGTACAAAAAATTTTCCGCTTAATTCTGAAATAGAAACAACGATTACACTGGTTAATTCCGATGGAGAAGTTGGCAATTTCGTTCAGTCAGTAACACCCTCAACCGAGGCATTGTCATTACGCATGCACCATTCATTTGTGCAACTGCCAGATAGCAATTATACGCCACGGGTTTTTGATCCGCGTTCGAGTTTTATTCCCATTTCTTATTACGATTACAGCACGCCTGTTTCTGAGCCAATTGAAAAATTTTACATTTTGCGCCATCGGTTGCAAAAGAAAGATCCATCTGCTGTTATCAGTGAAGCTGTAAAACCAATCATTTATTATTTGGATGGCGCAACGCCTGAACCTATCAGGAGTGCATTATTAGAAGGTGCAAGCTGGTGGAACCAGGCATACGAAGCAGCGGGTTATAAAAATGCCTTCCAGGTAAAATTATTGCCTGAAGATGCAGACCCTATGGATGTACGTTATAATGTTATTAACTGGGTTCACCGTGCTACACGGGGATGGAGCTATGGTGCATCCGTTATTGACCCTAGAACAGGAGAAATTATTAAAGGACACGTTACTTTAGGTTCTTTACGTGTACGCCAGGATTACCTGATTGCACAGGGATTGCTTGCACCTTTTGAAAATACAAATACACCTGCAAATGATCCTATGTTACGTATGGCACTCGATCGTTTAAAACAATTGGCTGCACACGAAGTTGGGCACACGCTTGGCTTGATGCATAATTATGCCGCAAGCGTAAACAACAATTCAAGTGTTATGGATTACCCACATCCGGCTGCAACCCTTGCAAGTAATGGTAAGATCGAACTAACCAATGCATACGATAATAAAATTGGCGAATGGGATAAGATTTCAATTACATGGGGTTACCAGGATTTTCCTAAAAATATAAATGAAACAGATGCACTGAATGCACATTTAAAAAATGCAGGCAGTAAGGGCTATCAATTTATTTCTGATGTGGATGCACGGGCTCCTGGTGGATTACATCCGCAGGCTCATTTATGGGATAACGGCAAAAACGCAGTGGAAGAATTAAACAGGGTAATGAACATTAGAGAAAAAGCGTTGCAAAATTTTGGATTAGCTAATATTCGCACAGGTACACCGATGTCTTTTTTAGAAGATGTAC
>JAKFCI010000245.1:0-3053 GCA_036676725.1 Chitinophagaceae bacterium | reverse complement strand
AAATTGCCACGCGTAAAAAAGGAACTGAATTTATTATAAAGAATGGGGCCGTGCAATTTTTTAATACTTCCATCCCAAACCTATATGCACCTAAAACAAAAGAAGAAAGATCTGCATTAATCGAACAACATAAACGTGCTTCCGAACGTTTTAAAAAAGCAGCGTTAATTGCTTATTATGAGTCTATGATAAAACGTCCCGACCGAACAAACGTTTTAAAAAATACAAATGTTCCCGTATTATTTATACTGGGCAGGTATGATACCGCTATCCCTATACAGGATGGACTAAAACAAGTGCATATGCCGAAACAGGCGTTTGTTTATTTATTGGAAAACTCGGGGCATATGGGGATGATTGAAGAAGTGGAAAAAGTAAATTCCCTGCTTAATGAATATTTAGTCAACCTTTCGCAATAACCTGGCCCTAATGAAAAAAGCCTTCCTCTTTTTGCTTTTTATTTTTTGTTCTTTTAGTTGGGCAATGGCTTCGCATGTTTATGGCGGCGAAATGATCTATGAATATTTAAGCACCAATGCCGCTAACAACACAAAAAAATACCGCATTACTTTAAAATTATTCCGCGATGATGATGGCGGCGGCGCAGAATTACCACTCGAGGTATGGATAGGCGTTTTTGATTATGGCACCAAGCAACATTATCCTTCGGGCATGGATTACCACGTGGTTCAGAAAACTAGTGGTCCAATAAGCGTAGCTGTAAATGTATCGCCCTGCATTTCGGGTGATATTATTGCCAATTATACTTTTGCAACTTATTCTTTAGAGGTTGATCTTCCTGATAATGAAAATGGTTACATGGCTACCTACGAAACTTGTTGCCGGGTTAATGGTTTGGAAAATGTATTTCATCCCGGCACACCGGCAGGGGGAAGTGGCGGAACAGGTTCTACTTATGTTTGTAAAATCCCCGGGAGTAAACAATTAGCATTAACTAAAAATAATTCCAGCCCGCAATTTGTAACCAGCCTTGACCTTGTTTGTTTTGACAAACCTTTTTCCTGGAATTTTAGCGCTAAAGATCCTGATGGTGACGTTCTCGTTTATTCTTTCGCACCGGGGTATGATAAAACTTTTGCCATCAATTCAGCCAACGTAGCTCCGGCAAAGCCTATTTTAGGTACCGATTATCCGCTTTTAGAATATATAAATGGTTTTACAAGTGCGCAACCACTCGGGCCATTAGCTTCAATTGATCCAAACACAGGCGTCATTTCTGGCATTGCACCAGCCCAGGGTAAATATGTCGTGTCGGTTTTAGTAAAAGAATATAGAGCTAACGTTTTGATTGGTGAGCATAGAAAAGATTTTATTCTTCGAGTGCAGGATTGCACAGTAGCTGCCGCCAGTTTAAAGCCAGTTTATGTTTCTTGTGATGGTTTCAATTTTACATTCGTGAACGAAGCGGGACCAAGCTCCTTGATTCATAGTTATTTTTGGGATTTTGGAAATGGAAATACTTCTGACCTGGAATCGCCTACACATACCTATGCCGATACAGGTGTTTATACTATAAAATTGATCGTTAACAGAGGCGAGGCGTGTACAGATACTGCCAAGGCTTTATTAAAAGTATTTCCAGGATTTTTTCCCGGGTTTTCGTTTGCAGGAATTTGTTTAAATAATCCCACACAATTTAAGGATACCACAAAAACACGATATGGCGTTGTAGATTCCTGGTCATGGAACTTTGGAGACATTTCCAATACTACAGATGTTTCTGCCATTCAAAACCCCAGTTATACTTACAACAACCTTGGCGCAAAAAATGTAACTTTTATTGTTACAAATAGTAAAGGGTGCATTGATACAGTGGTTGCCCCGGTAAATATTGTCGATAAGCCACCATTAAGCGTTGCTTTTAAGGACACCCTAATTTGCCGTGGTGATGCTTTACAACTAGAGGCTATTGGACAAGGAAATTTCACCTGGACACCTTCTGCTACGGTTACAAATGGAAACACGGCAACTCCAACCGTTTCACCTTCGGCCAATACAACTTACAATGTCCAATTAAACGATAATGGTTGTTTAAATAATGATTCTGTACGAGTAAGGGTTGTGAGCCTGGTGAATGTTGATGCCGGACAGCCTGCAACTATCTGTTATAATGATTCGGTACAATTGAATGCAACTTCCGACGGATTAAGATTTGAGTGGACACCCTTAAACGAAATAAACAATGGTACTATTATTAATCCTACGGTTAAACCTTCCAAAATTGGCGCTAATAGTTACCAGATAACGGCTTATTTAGGTGGGTGTAAACCAGCAACTGATAATGTGGTAATAACCACAGTTCCTTATCCAAAAGCAATTGCAACTGCAAACGCTCCTATTGTGTGCTTTGGAAATTCTACGCAATTGAACGCAGAAATATCCGGGAATAATTTTACCTGGTCACCTGTATCAAGCCTGGCAAATGCTAACACATTAACACCAACTGCAACACCATTTACCACAACACAATATGTTCTTACCGTAACAGACCCGGCAAGTGGCTGTCCAAAATCCTCTATGGATTCTGTAACCATAACGGTTTTACCAAAAATTAAAGCGTCGGCAGGAAGAGATACTTTGGTTGTTGTTGGTCAAACATTACAATTTAACGCTACAGGTGGTGTTAAATATATTTGGTCGCCATCCACAAATTTGAGTAATACAACCATTCCTAATCCGATAGCAAATTATGGCGGAGAGTTTGATTCCATCCGGTATAAAGTGCTTGTTTATAATGAAGCTGATTGTTATGATTCAGCGTATATAACGGTTAAAATTTTTAAGGTTGCGCCACAGGTTTTGGTCCCTACCGCTTTTACACCAAACAATGATGGCAGGAATGATGTTATTCGCCCCATTGCCGTAGGCATTGATCGCATTGAATATTTCAGAATTTATAATCGTTGGGGCCAACAGGTTTTTAATACCACCACTAACGGACAAGGTTGGGATGGAAAAATTAAAGGTAAAGATCAAGGGACCAATGTATTTGTATGGGTTGTAAAAGCAATTGATTATACAGGTAAAGAATT
>JAKFCI010000244.1:0-8256 GCA_036676725.1 Chitinophagaceae bacterium | reverse complement strand
CAGCCTTTCTATTTTCCAGCTTCCAGCTTCTTCTAAAGTATACTGTATCCTGTCGTGCAAACGGCTTGGGCGCCCTTGCCAAAATTCTATCACAACAGGCTGCACAAGATAGCCGCCCCAATGTTCGGGACGTTCTATTGAAGCATTCTCGGTTTCTTTTGCTAAAGCATTATAACGGGCATCCAACCATTCCCGGTTAGTTATAACCTGGCTTTGAGGAGAAGCAAGCGCTCCGATCTGGCTGCCTAAAGGCCGCGAGTAAAAATATTCATCACTTTCAGGCGCAGGCGTTTTACTAACCAAACCAACAATGCGAACCTGGCGCTCCAGTTCCTTCCAATAAAAAACAAGACAGGCTTTTGGATTTTCAGCCAGCTGCATTCCTTTATAGCTATTGTAATTAGTGTAGAAAACAAAACCGTCTTTATTAAAATCTTTCAGCAACACAATGCGTGCAGATGGTAAGCCATCGCAGGAAGCAGTTGCCAGCGTCATGGCATTAGGTTCTACTATTTCACTTGCAATTGCCTGCAGCCACCATTTATCAAATTGGTCGATTGGGTTAGAAGCTACGTCGCTTTCTAATAAAGTTTGTGTTGAATAATCCCGGCGAAGGTTTGCAATTTCTGGAGTCATGCGGCAAAGTTAATTGCCTAAGCTATACACGTTTGCCTAATAAATGATCTCTTTCTTCCGTCATCATATTCAGCATACTTTCCAATTCGCCAATTCTGCGTAATTCATTTTTCATTTTTGAATTGGTGTCGGAAACGGTTTGAAAGTCTGTATTTAATTCTTCTAACAGTTTTGTTTTTTTAAGCAGCTGCTGCCTTTGCGTGTTGGCGTTTTGAAGTTTATCTTCTGTTTCGTACAGTTGTTTTTGCAGGCGTGCATTTTCGTTCATCAGTTCCTGCATTTTTTCCTGCTTGCGTACTTGTTCTGTTTTAACCTGTTTGTATTCTTCTTTTAAATCCTCAAGGTCCATGGCCAGTTGGTTGGCATTTGCTGCTTGTTTTTCTAAGCTGCCTATCCTTTCCTGCAGCGTATCAAATTCATTTTGCACCTGCTCCATTCTGGCCGCCATCTGTTCTGCAATGGCATCTTGTTTTTTTAAGGACTGAAGTTCCTCATCTTTTTCTTCCAGCAATATTTCCAGCCGTTCAATTTTATTCCATAGGTCGGCATCTTTTTGTTCAACTACTTTTTCCTGCTGCTCTTTCCAGCCATCCACTTTTCTCAATAAAAGATCTAATTGCTGTTTTTGATTGATGATTGATTTTTTAAAAGCACTGAT
Source organism: Chitinophagaceae bacterium (assembly GCA_036676725.1). Classification (GTDB taxonomy): domain Bacteria; phylum Bacteroidota; class Bacteroidia; order Chitinophagales; family Chitinophagaceae; genus Flavisolibacter. The sequence goes on along the minus strand of JAKFCI010000244.1, from coordinate 6,962 downwards.
GGTTTCTTCGTCGTAGGCCTCATTTTTTACAGAAGCACTTGTAAAACTTTTATCTACCTCTGTTAAGGGTGTTTGTTTGATTTTATTCTTGAATAATTTAGCCGTAGTTCTTGGTTGAACCACTACCTCGGGCTGCATGTAAATATTGCGCATACGGTTGGTATTGCGCCTTTGCACTTCTTTAATAGCACGTAAACTAATTAATGTTTTGCGGAAAAAATATATAGTGCCTGCTAATAAAAGACAGGAAAAGGAGAAGACTACGATCTCCATTACACCAAGTTGAATACCTAATAAAAACATGCAGTTAATCCGGGTTTCGGAAAACCAAACTAATCAAAGTTTTTCAAATACGAAAGAATGCAGAGAAATTATTAGCTTCTAACCAGTGTGCCCACTTTATCGCCAGTTACCACGCTACGCAGGTTGCCAGGTTTATTCATATCAAATACAATAATTGGCAGGTCATTTTCCATACATAAAGTAAAGGCGGTCATATCCATTACGTTCAGTTTTTGCGTAATACACTCCTGGAAGGTTATTACACCATATTTTGTAGCTTTTGGATCTTTTTCAGGATCGGCTGTGTAAATGCCATCTACACGGGTGCCTTTCATAATAACATCTGCTTTTATTTCAATGGCTCTTAACGAACCTGCTGTATCTGTAGTAAAATAAGGATTACCTGTACCTGCGCCAAAAATCACCACCCTGCCCTTTTCTACGTGCCTGATAGCGCGGCGACGGATATAAGGCTCCGCGATCTGCTCCATTTTAATAGCACTTTGTAAACGGGTGTAAACACCCACTTTTTCAAGAGCTGCTTGCAAAGCCATTCCATTGATAACTGTAGCCAGCATCCCCATATAATCGCCATGGGCTCTTTCAATACCTGTTTCGGCTTCGTTCATACCCCGGTAAATATTCCCGCCACCAATTACTACCGCTACCTGCACGCCAAGATCAATGATAGATTTAATATCTAAAGCATATTGACCCAATACAGCAGTATCAAAGCCAAAACTTTTATCACCCATTAAAGATTCGCCGGAAAGTTTTAGAAGAATTCGTTTGTACTTTGGAAGCATAAGATATAATTATTAACCTGGAGGTATAGGGCTGCGAAGATAAAGGGAAGTTTGTGGTTTGCGACGCGGAATGCAATTTTATGATGCTTTTGCATGGATTGTAAATTTTTATTTACATCAACCGGTCTAGTTCACGCAGGTATTCGTGCTGCAGATCTTCATGCATTGAGGCAATAGCCGCACCTATTTTTTTTATTTGATTGGCATAAAGATTATTTAAAGCGGCACTTTTTTGAGTAGCCATTTTTAACCCCTTGAAATTGGTACAATAATGCAATAATAATTGCACTTCCACCTCTTTATCACCAGCGTATTTAATATGTTTATTTGTTATGCGTAAAATTTTACGCAGGCTTTTTTTTGTAAAATAAATGTTGGAAAGATTGATTTCAGCAAAACCATTATCAATTTCTTCCTTTACATTTTTAATATACGACTGCTGGTCATCGGCTTCAAATAATAAATAGGTAAGTAGTTCTTTATTTTCTTTTTTGTAACGAGCTAACCGAAGGCACAATTCTATTACCTCGTTTACCGGCTTTGATTTTATTTCATTTTTTAATTCACTTATCGAAGCAGCCTTCATAATGCAAAGTAAGTGGTAATCATAATTTTTTGATTAGCAGATTTACGTTTTATAAATAGGACCTACCTAAGCAACTAAAAAATATCGGTCTTCTTTACCTTTCTACAAACTTGATTCTTTCTACTTAAAAGAATTTGAATAACGAAAGGACTAGGAAAAAAGCAACTTCATTTACAAATACATGCTGTATTTTTTCCTTAAATTATTAAGTAGGTTTGCGCACTACTAAAGCAGGCTAACGACTGCAAAAATTATGACCATGAAAAAATTATTTATTACGCTTTTCCTCAGTGTGAGTTTTTTATTCAAAGCTGCGGCCGACGAAGGCATGTGGCTTCCCATGTTATTAGGCGAACAAGTTTATGCCGACATGGTAAAGAAAGGATTGAAACTTTCCAAAGACCAATTGTATAGCATGAATAAAGCATCAATAAAAGATGCGATCGTAATTTTTGGAAACGGGTGTACCGGCGAACTCGTAAGTAACCAGGGATTGATCTTTACAAACCACCATTGTGGGTATAGCCAGATTGCATCTGCAAGTACAATGGAACACAATTATTTGAAAGATGGCTTTTATGCTAAAAACCATGGTGAAGAAATTCCCTCGAAAGGATTGTCCGTACGGTTTTTATTGCGGGTAACTGATGTTACAAAAGAAGTAATGGATTCTTTAAAGGGATTAAGTGGCGCTGAAAGAGCAAGCACACAATCCCGGGTGCTTAGTGCCATCAATTCCCGCATGAGCGATGTTTCGAAAAATATTGAAACATTGGTGAGCCCCTTATTTAAAGGCAACCAATATATAGCGTTTGTATATGAACGTTATTCTGATATCAGGCTGGTAGGTGCACCACCGGAAAGTGTTGGTAAGTATGGCGGCGATACAGACAACTGGGAATGGCCACGTCACACCGGCGATTTTTCTGTTTTTCGTGTTTATGCAAACAATGGCAAGCCAGCAAATTACAGCCAGACAAATACTCCTTTAAAACCAAAATATTTTCTACCCATTTCTATCAAAGGCGTAAAAAAAGGCGACTTCGCGATGATCTATGGATATCCAGGAAGCACCAACCGTTACGAAACTTCATTGGGTATAAAATTAGCAACGGACATCAATAATCCTACATTGGTAAAGTTGCGTGACATGCGCTTGAAATACATGTTCGAAGAAATGAAGAAGGATCCTGCAGTAAAATTAAAACTAGCAAGTGATTATGCAGGAATAGCAAACTATTGGAAATTTTATGACGGGGAATCAAAACAATTGATCAAGTATGATGTGTACGGGCAAAAACGTAAAAGCGAAGAAGTTTTTAAAAAATGGGCTTCCGCTAAACCGGAATATAATAACCTGTTTACCAACCTGGAGAAAGCTTATAGTGCATGGCGACCTTATGCCTTGCATAGGGTTTATATAAATGAAGGTATTCTTGGATCGCCCTTGCTGGCTTTCGCCTCTACTTTACAACAAGTAGAAAATGCCATGGTGAAGCCGGGCACATCGCAAACTGATATTACAAAAGCTATAGATGCGGCATCAACTGCTCGCAAAAACTTTTTATCAGCACACAACAATGTTTCCGACCAAAATATAGTTGCAGCGGTTTTACAGATGTATTACAACGAGGTACCAAAAGAACAGCAGCCCATTGGTTTGTATGAAGCGATAAAAAATCAATACGGTTCTTTAGATAAAGCAAGTACGTATCAAAAATATGCAGAAGCCATTTTTAAAGAAACCATGATATTAAGCGATGCAAAATGGAATGATTTTGTTAAGAACACCGATCCCAATGTATTGCAGCAAGACCTGGCTTACAATTTAGCAAGTACCTTTCTTAAAAACTGGCAAAGCAAATACCTGCCTTACTTCCAGCAATTTGTAACCAATAATAATGAAGCAGGAAGACTGTATTTAAAAGGAATACGTGAGCAAAATCCTGGAAAAATTATGTATCCCGATGCAACATTTACCATGCGTGTAAGCTATGGAAAAGTGGATGATTACAAACCACGGGATGCAGTTTCTTATGATTACGTAACAACAATGAAAGGAGTTTTAGAAAAGTATAAGCCAGGCGATTATGAGTTTGACCTGCCTGCAAAGTTTTTAGAATTAGCCAACAAAAAAGATTTCGGACAATATAAAGATGCCAGGACAGGTGATCTTGTGGTAGGCTTTATTACAAGCAATGATATTACTGGTGGCAATTCAGGTTCACCTGTAATAAATGGTAAAGGCGAATTAATAGGATTAGCATTTGATGGCAATTATGAAGCATTGAGTCATAAACTTGCATTTGATAAAAATCTTAATCGCACAATTAATGTTGATATCAGATATGTTTTATGGTGCATCGATAAATTAGGCGGTGCCCCGCACTTAATAAAAGAACTGACAATTAAAAAATAATTGTTTAGGTAATTTTTGAAAAGCCATCTCATAAAAGAGGTGGCTTTTTATTTTGCCATTATCTTTATCACCTATCTCAAAGTAATTTGAAAAAGATCCTGGTCATTATACTTTTATTGTTTACAAAATTGCCTTTGCACGCACAGCAGGCTTTTAGTTTAGCAACCGACCTTTCCCTCCTTCGCAATTTTTCAAAAGATCAACAATTCACTACTGTTGGTCAAACTATTCAAGCAAACTTTCATTTAACGCCTAAAGAATCTGTGTATGCGTGGGTTAGTTATTACGTAAATGGAAAGTATGACAATGAACTATTGGCAACTGCAAAAGATCCTTTTTCAGGTCCCGATGTACAGTATTACAAAAGTTCATCAAAACTTGGTTTTAGCCAGTTTTCTTTGGGATGGAAACATTTTTTAAAAGGCAATTACGCCAATGAAAATTGGAATTTATATGGTACAGCAGGTTTTGGTTTGCTTACCGGCAGGGTCGAAAATACGCATGACCCGGTTATCGATACATCAGTTTTTTTCATTCCCAATAAATCAATTGCAGGTGTGGGAAAATTCCGCCGGCTAACTTTTGATGTAGCAATTGGTTCAGAAATAAATTTAGCTACAGGATTGTACTTGTATGCCGAATTGAAATCATGGTTGCCAATATCAAACTATCCATCTCGGTATTTATTAAACAATTCTGTCCCTCAAGTGCTCATGCTGAATGGAGGTGTTCGTATTTTATTTGATTAAAAAATCCTTCGTACGAACAGACCCACCTATTTATTTTTTATAAATATATTTACCCAATGCATGGCGCAACTATCCAATCAGTAGAAATATATAAATTATTTATTCCGCTCAAAGAGCCCTTTGTTATTTCACTTGGTCCTATAAATGATGTGCAGAACATCATTGTCATTATCAGAACGGCTGATGGTTGTGCCGGTTATGGCGAGTGCAGCCCTTACATGACCATAAATGGAGAAAGCGTTGACACCTGTTTTGTTGTCGGACAATACTTTGGTAAAGTATTAAAAGATAAAAATGCGTTGGATATTGAAGCTTGTACACAAGCAATGGATAAAGTGATCTACGGCAATAGCAGCATCAAAAGTGCTTTTGATATTGCTTTACACGATATTGCGGCGCAGCATGCCGAGGTGCCTTTGTACGAACTTTTAGGTGGTGCAAAAAATAAAGTTTTACAAACAGACATGACCGTTAGTATTGGCACACCTGAAAAAATGCAGGCCGATGCCATTAAATTTAAAGCGCAGGGATTTCCTGCCATAAAAGTAAAATTGGGCGAAGCAAAACATGCAGATATAGAACGTATAAAAACGATTCGTGCAGGCATTGGCATGGATCTTCCCCTGCGCATTGATGCTAACCAGGGCTGGCAAAATGCAGATACAGCTATAGAAATATTGAAAGGACTGGCGCAATATAACATTGAACATTGCGAAGAGCCCATTGCCCGCTGGAAATTTATGGATTTAAGTAAAGTTTCTGCCGCATCACCCATACCCATTATGGCCGACGAAAGTTGCGGCGATGAACATGACGCGGAACGGCTTATTGGTTTAAAGGCCTGCCAGATGTTCAATATAAAATTGGGAAAGTCGGGTGGGTTTTATAAAGGACTAAAAATTGCTCAATTGGGTGCGCAGGCTGGTATGCACATGCAGGTTGGTGGTTTTATGGAAAGCCGGTTGGGCATGACGGCTGCAGCACATTTAGCACTTGCAAACAATCATATTCATCACTGCGATTTTGATACACCATTGATGTTCACCGAAGACCCTGTAATCGGTGGCATTCAATATTTAGCAAATGGAGTTATTGATGTTCCTGAAGTGCCGGGGCTAGGCGCTGTAATAGATGAAGCGTATTTAAAAGAAGGTAACAGGGTTATTATTTAGCAAGCAGCAATACAATCATCAACATATCTTGCGTCGCACACTTGTACTTTTATAAAATGCATCAGCACGTACTTTTCTAAAGAAATAATTGTCGTTATTTTTTGATAACAGGGGGTTTATCATCTCTCCATTGCCATAAATGCAAACAAGCATAAGTTCGGTAAGGGCTCCACTTTTGGGAAAGCTTCAACATGTTCTGCCGAAATTCTTTTTTATTGGTGTCATCAAGTTTGTATAATTTTTTTATCGCGGTTTGTATGCCATAATCATCAATTGCAAATACATCTTCCCTGCCAAGCGTAAACATCAATAACATTTCTACAGTCCATTTGCCAACGCCTTTTATTTGGGTCAGTAATTCAATCACTTCCTCGTTGCTCATTTTCTTAAACTTTTTATCATCAAGTTTATGTTCAATGGCAAAATGCGCCACATTTAGCACATACAAGGTTTTTGCATTTGAAAGTCCTATTGCCCTGAGTGTTTCAAAAGGTGTTTCTACAATTTGTTGTGGCGTTGGTTCTTTTCCGTCATAGAGTTCTAAAAATCGTTTAAAAATTACAGTTGCAACCTTTGTAGAAAGTTGTTGGCTCATAATAGAAGCACAAAGCCGCAACGGAATATTTTTGCGTTGCTTTATTTCAACCGGGTCTTGTTCTGCCAAAATTTCTCTCAGCCTTTTATCTTTGGAAAGATGTTCTATGTAATCCATTACGCCGTTTATGTTTACCAGTTCACAAGTTCAAATCCATTATTTTTTTAAAAAATCATTTTAAAACTCGTAACTCTTTGTCTACTCAACATTCCAACTCATTGCACCGTCCTTTTCATCTTTAAGCATAATACCAATTTCAGCCAGTTGATTCCTGATCTTGTCAGAGGTCATCCAGTCTTTTTTTGCACGAGCCTGTTTGCGCAAGTCGATCAGCACCTGCATAACACCTTTTA
>JAKFCI010000243.1:0-11455 GCA_036676725.1 Chitinophagaceae bacterium | reverse complement strand
TCGTAAATCAGATGCAGGCATGGACCAGCATGCTGGTGAAAGAGAAACGTCGACTTTATTATACCTGCGTCCCGACCTGGTAAAAATGGATAGAGCAATAAATGAATCCGGCATGAACCTAAAAAGATTATCGCTACCAGATTTGTATACAGGCATTTGGTGGTATGGTTCTTATCCAAATCATTATGCAGGTGAGGGCACTAAAGCTTCAAGAGAATTGGGGGAAGTGGTTACAGAATTTACAATCAAGTCTTTAATAAAAGCTTTAAAAGCTGTTAAGGCCGATACCACAACCTTGCAATTGCAGGAAGAGTTTTATGACCGGGTACAAGATTTTAAATAATTCAAAAGGTTTTTGTTATTCCTTATAAATTGCCTTTTTTCAATTCATCCACTGCATGATTGGCCGATCGGGCAGAAAAAGCCATGTAAGTCAATGATGGATTTTGACTTGACGTAGAAGTCATGCAGGCACCATCTGTTACATAAACATTTTTGCATAAATGCAATTGATTCCATTCATTAAGAAGTGAAGTTTTTGGGTCACGGCCCATGCGTACACCACCCATTTCATGAATATCTAATCCTGGTGCTTGTTGGCTGTCTCTTTTTTGAATATTTGTAAAGCGAGCTTTAGTAAACATTTCTTCCATCTGCTCAAAATAATCCTTGATCATCTTTTCATCGTTGTCATCATAATCCATAGATATGCGTAACAACGGCATGCCCCATTCATCTTGTTTATTATCCAATGCCACGTAGTTCGTAGCTTTTGGAATGGTTTCTCCCATTATATGCGATTGAACTTTCCACGGTCCGATTTTAGGGTTTAAAATGTTGTGTTTTAATTCCATTCCAACACCATCTGTATTTTGTTCTGAACTTCTAAATGCACCAAAACCTGCAGCATATCCGCGTAGAAAATCTGTTTCTTGTTTATATACGTTCCTGAACCTTGGAATGTAACCAGAAGTCGGTCTTCTTCCTTCTATTGTTAGGTCTTTAAAGCCGTCATATTCAGCAGACATGGAACCGCGATAAATATGGAAAGCAACATACTTACCTAATAATTCACTATCGTTACCCAAGCCATTAGGAAACCGGTTTGATTTTGAATTTAATAAGATCAGGTTTGTATTAAGTGCAGAAGCATTAACAAAGATTACAGGTGCATAATATTCTATTTCTTCTTTTGAAATTGTATCGATCACCCGCACCCCGGTAGCTTTTCCTTTGGCTTCATCATAAATAATTGAATGAACTACAGACTGTGGACGTATGGTTAATTTACCTGTCCGTGAGGCCCATGGCAGGGTAGAAGCATTGGAGCTAAAGTAGCCACCAAAAGGGCAGCCTCTTTCGCAAAGTGTTCTGTTTTGACATTGTGCCCTACCTTGATCTAAATGTATTTGTTCTGGCTTAGATAAATGCGCACAACGACCACTGATAACATGCCGGTCTTTGTAGTTTTTGCTAACTGATTCTTTAAAATATTTTTCAACTACGTTCAATGGAAAGGCAGGCAGAAATTCACCATCGGGTAAATTAGCAATGTTATCCTTGTCGCCGGCAATGCCAGCAAATTTTTCAACATGACTATACCACGGTGCAATGTCTTTATACCTGATTGGCCAGTCTACTGCAAATCCATCTCGTGCTGGTCCATCAAAATCATATTCGCTCCATCTTTGTGTTTGTCTTGCCCACAATAATGATTTACCTCCAACCTGGTATCCACGGATCCAGTCAAAAGGTTTATCCTGTACATATGGATGCTCTTTGTCTTTTACAAAAAACTGGTGCGTGGCTTCACCATAAGCATAACATTTACTAATTACAGGGTTTTCTTTTTTTATGGCAAGAGGCATCTGCCCGCTATGCTCGAATTCCCAGGGCATTTTATTTGTGGTAGGATAATCTATATTATGACGCACATCGCGTCCTCTTTCTAATACGAGTGTTTTTAATCCTCTACCGGTTAATTCTTTTGCTGTCCAACCACCGCTGATGCCGGAACCTATAACAATCGCTTCATAGGTTCTGTCTTTTATTGAGTTGCCCATAATAGTTATGCTGCGTGAATAATAGTTTTTAAAGGAGCGGCACCATTATAGCGCCCGGGAATGAGTTCGTAATGTAAAATGTCACCAAGCACTGGTTTAGAATTTAAATAGCCTCTCATGATATGGTTTTTTAGCGTCATGTAAAAAACTGCGTCATCATCTTTTGCTTCTTTCTTTTTTTCTAATTCCAGTAATAACTGTAAACGTTGACTGGATGTAGCTTTGGTGAAAGAAGTGCCAAACTCTTTTTCTGCTTTTTGTTTTAAATTGGCAAGACCATTTTGAAAACTTTTCTGTACTTCTTTTTCTGTGCAATCATCAATCATTCTTAATGCATATAAATGTGCATAGGTGTCTTTACTGCCTGGTGTTTTACCTGCAGGTAATAAGGTTTCACCAAATACTGCCAATACCTTTTCGTCCTCTCCGCTGATATTAATATTTTGATATTTTATTGAAGATTCTGACTCTTTATGAAGGCAGGAGGGAATAATGATAACGCCACCAACAATGACCGCCAGGTTTTTTAGAGCAGTACGCCTTTGCATAAAACAATAATTGAAAATATTAAGTGATTGATCTGTAAAAATCAATAGTTATAAATGTATGTTATTTGATTAATTGTAAAAGAAGGATTTTTAGAACCAATAATTTTAAATCATTTTTTATTGTAATAAAAATTCTCTTATATAGATAGGAAAATTACCTGACCATATCAATCTCATCAACTGCATTAAATACAAAAGTCACATATAGTTATTAACATATAATTTTAAAAACTTTTTGTTAATTAAAAATCTCATAGTACCTTATATCTTCTTTTATAAACTACTTCTCTCAAAAAAATTACTTAAAAACGATTGACTATGCTTTTAAAACTAGCTGCTTTGCGGTTTTTGATGGGCACCTGCTTATTTCTAATAAGCATTTTTGCAATGGCTCAGACAAAAACAGTTGCGGGTAAGGTTACTTCAGGCGATGGAAAGCCGGTAGCAGGAGTTACTGTTGCTGCAAAAGGAACCAGACTTGCTACGCAAACAAACGAAGATGGCGCTTATTCCCTTTCTATTCCTACTAATGTAACTACATTAATTTTTTCTTCTGTTGGTTTCCAGGAGCAGGAATTAGCAATTGGGAATAAAGAGAATGTTGATGTTTCATTGCAAGCTTCAACCAGTTCGTTAAGTGAAGTAGTAGTAACCGGTTATTCTGCGCAAAGACGAAAAGATATTACAGGGTCGGTTGCGGTTGTTGATGTTTCGAGCATGCGACAAATACCAACCGGCGACGCTTCGCAAGCATTACAAGGAAAAGCTTCAGGTGTTACCGTGCTTTCTTCTGGACAACCTGGTGGAGCGGTTAATGTAATGGTTCGAGGCATTAGTTCTACTGGTAATTCACAGCCCTTAATCATTATTGATGGTACACCTGGTTCCTTATCAAATATTAATGTAAATGATATTGAATCTATACAAGTACTAAAAGATGCAGGCGCTGCGGCTATATATGGCGTTAGAGGATCTAATGGTGTTGTAGTAGTTACGACCAAAAGAGGTAAGTCAGGGAAAGTGAGAGTATCTTATGATGCTTATTATGGAACACAGATTCCTGTTAATAATGGAAAAAATCCATTTAAAATAGCGAATACAACAGAAACAGCCAACGCAGTATTTCAATCATATAAGAACAGCAATTTACCTTTTGACCATAAACAATATGGCAACAGTTCTACGGGACCTGTTATTCCGGATTACCTAATTCCAAACGGTGTTACTGGTAGCAGCCCGTTAACGGATCCTGCCAAATATGCATTGTACGACAATCAAATAACGAGGGCAAATAAAGCTGGAACTGATTGGTTCAATGAAATTTTTGATGCTGCTCCAATTCAAAGCCATAATATTTCTCTTGGTGCGGGAAGCGATAAATCAAATTTCTTTGTATCACTAAATTATTTTGACCAGGAAGGAACTTTATTGAACACTTTTTTGAAGCGATATTCGGCAAGGATCAATACAACATTTAATATTGGAGACCGCGTAAGAATTGGCGAAAATGCTTATATTTTTTATCGGCAAAGCCCTGGTTTTACCAACCAAAATGAAGGAAATGCTATTTCACATTCTTATAGACAAAGCCCAATTATTCCTACACTTGATATAAAGGGTAATTATGCTGGAACTTTATCTCAAGGTTTGGGAAATGCGCAAAATCCTTTTGCAATCATGTCGCGTCAGAAAGACAATAAAGGAAACAATTACCAGATCAATGGTAACATTTTTGCCGAAGTTGATTTTTTGAAACATTTTACTGCACGCACTTCTATTGGCGGAACAATTGATAATTATTATTACAACTTCTTTAGTTTCACTCAATATGAAAATGCTGAAAACAATAAGAATCCAAATGCTTTCCAGGAAGGATTTGGTTACAACTCCAGTTATACCTGGACCAACACATTAAATTACACGCAGGCTTTTGGTGAACATAATTTAAAAGTTTTGATTGGCTCTGAAGCCATTAAGAATTATGGTCGTGGTATCAATGGTAGAAGAAACGGTTATTTTATTACGAACCCAGATAACTTAACAGTTGATCCGGCATTATGGACATTAAATTTTGGCCCACCTACCGGTCAAACAACTGGAAATGATTTTGGTCCTTATCAAAATAATTTATTTTCATTATTTGGTCGGATAGATTACAGTTTTGCAGATAAATATTTATTAAGTGGTACTGTACGCCGAGACGGTTCCTCCGTATTTGCGGAAGAAAATCGATATGGTGTATTTCCATCAGTTTCTGCCGGCTGGAGGATTTCAAAAGAAACTTTCTTTCCTAAAACAACATGGTTGAATGAATTAAAACTTCGTGGAGGTTGGGGTAAACTTGGTTCTATAAGTAACATTAACCCAACCAATGCATTTAGTTTATATGGGCAAGGTGCAGCAAGTTCATATTATGACATTAATGGCTCGAACAACAGCTCGGTGCTGGGTATTTTTGCCAGCCAAATCGGAAACAGGGGAACTACATGGGAAGAAGACATCATTACCAATGTTGGTTTGGATGCAACCTTATTTAGAAACAAACTGGACTTCTCATTCGAGTGGTATAAAAAATCCATTAGTGGTTTATTATTTCGCAGGTTACCAGATCCTGTAATTCAAGGTGCTGCCCAGCCCTTCGTAAACGCAGGTAATATAGAAAATACAGGTGTTGATGCCTCGCTCACTTATCATGGTTCTTTATCAAAAGATTTAAGTTTTGACATAACAACAACCTTTACTTCGTATAATAACAATGTAGTTAGCTTGCCTGAGGGCAGGAAGTACATTGATCAACCTAGTGGTGGTTCAACGCGTATTGGATCATTTTCCCGTATGCAACCTGGTCAGCCATTAGGCGCATTTTATGGTTATGAAGTTGTGGGTCTTTTTCAGGATGCAGACGATGTGTCTAAACATGCCACACAGGAAGATGCAGCACCAGGCAGGTTGAAGTTCAGGGATATTGATGGCGACGGAAAAATTACCAGTGATGACAGGACTTTCTTTGGTAACCCGAATCCGGATTTTACAACTGGTCTCAACCTTTCCGTAAACTATAAAAGCTTCGACTTCTCAACCTTTTTATATGCCTCCGTTGGTAATGATGTAATTAATTATGTTCGTTACTGGACAGACTTTCCTGCTGTTTTTAATGGTGCGGTAAGTAAAGAAGCGGCAACAAATTCATGGACGCCAAACAATAAAGGTGCAAAAGTTCCTATTTTAGAAAGAGCAGCTAATTTTAGTACCAGCACACAGTTTAGTTCATATTATCTTGAAGACGGATCATTCTTAAAAATGAGATCTTTAGTGTTGGGTTATACTTTACCAAATGCTAAATTGTCACGTTTTGGAATTGAGAAATTGAGGTTTTATGTGCAAGGCGCTAACTTGTTTACTGCAACAAAATATACTGGCTTAGATCCTGAATTAATTAATTCCGATATTAACAACAATACCAACTTCGGAATTGATTTTGGTAATTATCCTTCCAATCAAAAAAACTTCAACATAGGATTAAACCTTTCATTCTAATCAAAGAGTAATATGAAAAAAATTAAATTCATTTATATTTTACCGGCTTGCATTGCGGCACTCATTATTGTGCAGGCATGTAAAAAAAGCTTTTTAGATGTAGCTCCCCAGGGTTCTTTAAATGAACAAGTACTTGCTAATAAAACCGGGGTAGAAGGATTGTTGATAGGCACTTATAATAGGTTAGGAGGAAGCGCCAATTGGGGTTCAGCTCCTTCTAACTGGGTTTTTGGCAGTGTGGCTGCTGATGATTCTTATAAAGGTTCAACACCTTCTGATCAGCCTGCAATAAATCCAATTGCTACATGGGCTTATAATGCTAACAACGGTTATTTTAATGAAAAGTGGGTGAACAATTATAATGGTATTGGTCGTGCAAATGAAACATTGCGCATGCTGGCTAAAGCTTCGGATTTAACGGCCGATGAAGTAAAAAGGATAACTGCTGAAGCTCGTTTTTTAAGAGGCTGGTTTCACTTTGAATTGAAAAAGCTATTTAATAATATACCATATGTAGATGAAACAATAACAGTTGAAGCTAAAAATACCAATGTTTCAAATATTGACGCCTCAGGTAATTTTATAAATATTTGGCCAAAAATTGAGGAAGATCTTTCTTTTGCAGCAGATAATTTGCCAGAGAGTCATGGTGCACAAGTGGGTCGTGCAAATAAGTGGGCGGCTAAAGCTTATCTAGCCAAGGCTTATATGTTTCAACATAAATATGGTGAAGCAAAACCATTATTTGATGACATCATCGCAAATGGAAAGACATCTGGTGGAACCAAATATGCATTAGTAAATTATTTCAGCAATTTCAATCCACAACAAGATAACAATGCTGAATCTGTTTTTGCCTACCAGGCATCTGTTAATGATGGTTCCGGAACAAACGGAAATTATGGTGACAACCTTAACTACCCTAATAGTGGAGGTCCTGGAGGCTGCTGTGGTTTTTTTAATCCATCGATAAGTTTGGCAAACGCCTTTAAAACCGATGCAAATGGATTGCCATTGTTTGATACATATAATACCGGTGCCAATGTAGGAAGTCCTTCTGCTCCATATGCTGGAAATCTTGATCCAAGATTAGATTTAACTGTAGGAAGAAAAAATATCCCTTTCCTTGATTGGGGTCCTCATCCAGGTGATGCATGGGTTCGTGATCCATCGGTTAATGGTTGGATGAACGCAAGAAAGACTGTTTATGCAAAAAGCCAGGCTGGATTAGTTTCTACGGAAACAAGCTTTTGGGGACCTACTCAAATGGATGCAGGTAATGTGAATTTGATGCGTTTTGCAGATGTTTTGCTAATGGCTGCAGAGGTTGAAGTTGCAGTAGGTAGTGCAGATAAAGCTTTGCAATATGTGAATTTGGTGCGTTCAAGAGCGGCCGACCCAACAGGATGGGTATATAAAAACAGCGAATATGATGCGGGTACTGCAAAATATACAACACAAACAACACCTGCTGATACTTATAAAATAAGTACCTACCCTGCAGGCGCTTTTGCAGATAAGGCTTTTGCCATGAAAGCAATTATGTTTGAACGTTACTTAGAACTTGGACAAGAAGGTCATCGGTTCTTTGACCTTCAACGTTGGGATAATGGTACCGGCTTAATGGCTAATATATTAAATGCCTACGTTGCCGTTGAAAAAAATCGTCCAGGTTTTTATGCGATCAATCAAACTGCAGTATTTGAAAAAGGAAAAGACGAATATTTTCCTTTGCCACAGAGCCAGGTCGACCAGGCAAATTCTTATGGACCAATTGTGCTTAAGCAAAATCCATAATAAATTACTATAGTTTAATTTATTAAATTGGTAGAGTTATCTCTACCAATTTTTTTTATTTTATATTGAATATTAATTTTTGTTAAACTCCTGAATGAAATCAATATCCCCACCATTTATTTTTTTAATTGGTTTTACTTTTTTTGCTTTTTCGGCATGCAATTCAGAAAGTGTTCTTTTCAAAGAGATCAGCTCAGCACATTCCGGAATTCATTTTAATAATAAAATAATAGAAAATGACACCATTAACCCGATTGATGTAACAAACATTTACAACGGTGGGGGCGTGGGTGTTGGCGATTTTAATAATGATGGATTACAGGATGTATATTTTACAGGAAACCTGGTACCAAACAAGTTATACATTAATAAAGGAAAATTTAAATTTGAGGATATTACCCAGCAGGCAGGTGTAAGCGGTGAAGGCAAGTGGTCGCGAGGTGTTGCAGTAGTCGATATAAATAACGATGGCTGGCAGGATATGTACGTATGTGCTTCTATGTTACCCAATGCACAGCAACGTGCTAATCTACTTTATGTAAACCAGGGGGCGAACAAATCAGGTATTCCAATTTTTAAAGAAATGGCAAGTGACTATGGTTTGAATGACACTACACATTCTACCATGTCTGCTTTTTTTGATTATGATAATGATGGTGATTTGGATATGTACCTGGTAGTAAATGAAATTTTAAATAAAGACGTACCATCGGTATTCAGACCTAAAATCACCGACGGTACTCACCCAAGTACTGGCCGACTCTACAAGAATGACTGGAATGAAGATTTAAAACATCCTGTTTATTCGAATGTAACAAAAGAAGCCGGTCTTACCATTGAAGGTTATGGACACGGTGTGAACATTACAGATTTAAACCTGGATGGTTGGAAGGATATTTTTATAACGAATGACTTTAATTCAAATGATATATTATACATCAACAATGGTAATGGAACATTCACTGATAAAGCCGATCATTACTTTAAACATACATCAGCAAATGGTATGGGCCAGGATGTTATTGATATAAATAATGATGGACTATCAGATGTAATAGAATTGGATATGAATCCCGAAGATAATTATCGCAAAAAAATGATGATGGGCGCTAATAGTTATCAACTATACCAGAACAGCGATTATTACGGATATCAATACCAGTATGTTCGAAATACTTTGCAATTAAACCAGGGTCCCCGCATCGAAAACGATTCGATTGGCGACCCGGTATTCAGTGATATAGGATATTTTTCGGGTATAGCTGAAACAGACTGGAGCTGGGCGCCGCTAGTTACTGATTTTGATAATGATGGGTTCCGTGATATTTACATCACCAATGGCTTCCCTAAGGATGTTACCGATCATGATTTTATTGCCTTTAGAAAAGGATCATATAGCATAGCGTCAAAGCAATACACACTATCGCAAATTCCCGAGGTGAAGCTACATAATTATGCTTTTCGTAATAATGGTGACCTCACCTTTAAAAACCAAAGTTTTGATTGGGGTCTTTCAAAACCAACTTTCTCAAATGGTGCAGCATATGCAGATTTAGATAATGATGGTGATATGGATATGGTGATCAATAATATTAACGATGAAGCTTTGATATATGAAAACACCTTGATGAAAAAGAATGCAAAGCAACATTTTCTTTCAATAAAATTAAAGGGTGATGAAAAGAACAGAAATGGATTAGGTACCTGGGTGGAAATATTTTATGGAAATAAAAAGCAGGTATATGAACAAACTCCTTACCGTGGATATTTATCTACCATTCAATTAAACCCCCATTTTGGTTTAGATACAGTTACTAAATTAGATTCCATTGTCATAAAATGGCCTAATGGACGGCTACAAAAAATAACCAATATTAAAGTTGATCAAACGGTTGAAATATTTTCGAAAGATGCAAATGAAAACTATACCTGGAATAAAATTGGCGACAATAATACTTTGTTAAGCGACATCACCCATGTTTCTGCCATTGATTATAAGCACAATCAAACTGATTTTATAGATTTTAATATTCAAAAATTATTACCACATAAATTTTCAGAATATGGTCCTGCTTTGGCAGTTGGCGATGTGGATGGTAACCTTATAGATGATATAATTGTAGGTGGTTCCTATGGCCATCCTGCTACTATTATTTTGCAACAACAGAATGAAACATTTATAAAGAAATTGCTACCAATAACCGAACAGCCACAACAAAAATGGCAGGATATGGGGCTTTCATTATTTGATGCTGATAATGATGGAGACCTGGATTTATATATTGCACGAGGTGGATTTGAAAGCGAGCCTAACAGTATTGATTACCAGGATAAATTATTGATAAATGATGGAAGTGGAAATTTTACGAATAATGCTAATGCACTCCCGCAAAACAATGTGAGTAAATCTTGTGTTCGCGTTTCTGATTACGATAAAGATGGGGATATGGACTTGTTTATTGGCGGAAGGGTTGAACCATGGAATTACCCAAAGGCAGTATCAAGTTTTATTTATAGAAACGATTCTAAAAATGGAAACGTAAAATTTTTTGATGTTACAGGAACAGTGGCACCTGGACTTAATAAAGTCGGTCTTACTTGCGATGCGCTATGGACCGATTTTGATAATGATGGATGGCAAGACCTTTTATTAGCAGGGGAGTGGATGCCCCTTCGTTTTTTTAAAAATACAAAAGGCGTTTTTAAGGAGGTTACAAAAGAAACCGGGACAACCAATAAATTAGGATGGTGGACGAGCATTTTACCAGGCGATTTTGATAATGATGGTGACATAGATTACATAGCAGGAAATCTTGGTTTAAATTCTTTTTTTAAAGCAACTGTAAACGAACCTGTACAGATTTATGCAAAAGATTTTGATGGCAACGGAAGTTACGATGCGGTACCTACTTTGTTTTTACCAGCTTCCGATAAAAACCGGGAAAGAAAAGAATTTCCTGCGCATACGAGAGATGATATGACCAAACAGCTGATTTCTTTTAAATCTAAATTTCAAAATTATAAATCTTATGCAACCGCGGATTTTAGCCAAATGTTTAAACCAGATGAATTAAAGGATGCCTTAGTACTCAAAGCAAATTATTTAAGTAACAGCCTGGTAAAAAATATAGGAAATGGAAAGTTTGAAATCACTCCGCTACCGCTGGCAACACAATATTCCTGTATCAATGGCATGCTTGCAGAGGATGTAGATGGAGATGGCAATTTGGATGTTTTAATTAACGGTAATGATTATGGTACAGAAGTAACAATTGGCCGTTACGATGCTTGTAATGGCGTTTTATTAAAAGGAGATGGGAAAGGTAATTTTTCTGCACTTTCAATTTTGCAAAGTGGATGGTTTGTGCCAGGCAATGGAAAGTCCCTGGTCAAATTTAAAAATGCTTCCGGTGCAACACTTATTGCAGCCAGCCAAAATAAAGGACCTTTGAAAGTTTATAAGGTTAAAAGAAGTACAAGTGCTATTTCTTTATTGCCAGGAGATGTAAG
>JAKFCI010000242.1:0-2471 GCA_036676725.1 Chitinophagaceae bacterium | reverse complement strand
GCTGGCTACCAGTTTTGCTTTTTTCAATTCTCCTTCCAGTTCTTCTGCATTAGAACGATCGAAGGAGGCACGATCAACACCACCCCTCAGCAGGTTGATCATAATGGCATAGTCGTCTTTTCTTAACACCAGTTGTTCTTTTATTTTTTTCATGACTTTTTAATTTAGTTGTGTTCTTAAATTTTGTTTTAATGCAGATCCCTTTTCGTTAAAATAGATCTGGTGAAAACTTTTTACTTCCTGCTGGTTGATGCGCCGGAAAAATTTGGAAGGATGAATATGGTCAACTGCTTTGAATGCACAGGCTTCCATCATTTCCCGGGTGGCTGCAATTGTTTTTCCATGGAAGTTGGCCACACGAACTTTTTTATATTCCGGGTGCAAGGCTTTATACAACGAAGGATCTTGCGTAGCCACACCAACAGGACATTTACCACTATCGCAGATCAGCGCCTGTACGCAACCCAAAGCCATCATCATGCCCCGTGCACTGTAACAAAGCGATGCACCAAGTGACAATACTTTTAAAATATCAAAACCCGTAATGATCTTTCCCGATGCGATAATTTTTATATGCTGGCTTAATTTCAAATCATCCAGTGTTTGTTTTACAAATGCAAGTGCATCATACAAGGGCACACCAATGTGATCGGTAAATTCCAGTGGTGCCGCACCTGTACCACCTTCGCCACCATCAATGGAAATAAAATCGGGCATGATGCCTGTGGTCACCATTGCATTGCAGATGTCGATAAACTCCTGTTTGTCACCAATACACAATTTGAAGCCTACAGGTTTTCCTTCCGATAATTCTCTCAGTAGCTGCAGGAACTGGATCATGCCTTTAGGTGAATCAAATTCTGCATGACGTGTTGGCGAAGCAACAGTGATGCCGGGTAACACACCTCTTATTTGTGCGATCTCTATTGTGTTTTTTGCTGCCGGTAAAATGCCGCCGTGTCCCGGCTTTGCGCCTTGTGATAATTTCAGTTCAATCATTTTTACTTGTGGACGCAAGGCATTTTTTCGGAAAGCCATGGCGCTAAACCTTCCTTTATCATCGCGGCAACCAAAATAACCTGTACCAATTTGCCAGATCAAATCACCACCCATTAAGTGATAGTTCGATATGCCGCCTTCGCCGGTGTTGTGCGCAAAAGAACCAATTTTCGCTCCTTCATTTAAAGACTCGATGGCTGTTTTACTTAGGGCGCCATAGCTCATGGCACCAATATTATAAATGCTGGCATGGTAAGGCTGCATGCATTGGTAATTACCGATCCATACTCTTAAATCTTTTTCTTCGATTGTAATGGGATAGATGGAATGCGCAACCCACTCGTAACCCGGTGTCATCGGGTTGGTTTGCATACCAAAGGCAACCGTTTCTTTTTCGTTTTTTGATCGCTGGTAAACAATAGACCGTTGCCTTCGGTTAAAAGGTTTACCATCCAAATCAGACTCAAAAAAATATTGTCTTAGCTCGGGTCGTATAGATTCTAAGAAATAACGCATATGCCCGATGAGCGGGTAGTTGCGGGTGATGGCATGTTTCTTTTGCAACACATCCCTGGTAGCAATTAATAATAATGGCAAGGAAATAAGGAGCAGCCAATAACTATTTTTATTATCGACATAGGCATGTTCTAAAATGATCCCGTTAACGACAAACAAAATCATCAGCGTGAATCCTTTTACGGAAACCGGTTTTTGAATTGTATCCATTGCTTTAATGATTTAAAATCAATTTTTTAATTCACTCAATTGGTGGGGTTGATCGCTTACAAGCTTTGCAGGTATAGCGAGATGATCAACAAAAAGATTTAATTAGGGAAGTAACGTAGTTGCTGGGGGAGACAATGTCTTGTGTGTAAGTATCCGAAAGAAGTGCATCATTTGCACAAGACCTCAATCAATTGAAAACGATTTTGCGAAAAATATTTTGCTTACATCCGAACCCGCTAACCACGTTAAAACCTTACCTGGCTTAAAGGGTGGTTTTAAAGTCTTTGAAGCTTGAAAAGTAATAAAGGTGCGGACAGAAGGGGAGAAATTCCGGGAATGACGAAGTATAACAATCACGCAAATCAATAACCAGCCTTGGTATAGGGTGGCGTGAAATTATATGATTGTTGTTATACATCATCTATACAAACCTACTAAAGAAAATGTATAGAAACGAGTTACCCGTTTAATAGTAGGTTAAAAAATAGAATCGAAATATCCTCTTGCGAAATGGTAGTAAGGATAAAAAGGGAATGAAAACAAAAACCAATGCTGGAATTACAAACAATGCCTTAAGGATAATCCAAATCGAAAAAATCGCCGAGGAAGCCTTTTTCTTTTTTGTGTTTCTGGTGGGTTCTGCCCAGGTTACTGCTCTTATAAGGTTCTTGCTGGTTTGTTCGCGGCGGACCACTTACACTTTGTTGGTATTCGGCAGAGCGTTCAATTATTTTATCGAGTTCGTC
>JAKFCI010000241.1:0-1803 GCA_036676725.1 Chitinophagaceae bacterium | reverse complement strand
AAGAAAGGTTTGCCAAAGTAATCGAAGTGGCCAATGATTTTAAAGACCGCTTCCCAGAAAGTGAATTAGTAAAACAAGTAGAGGAATTTATAAATTTGTCTCAAAACAATCTTAAAACGCTAACCAATGAGCAGACTTAGACGTCAATTGAGTTCCAGCACTGGAAACAATGTTGAAACCCGTAACCTGAATGATTTGAAAGTTAAAACCGGCAACTTGTACGGTTCTATAACGATAATTGCAAAAAGAGCAAACCAGATAAACATTTCTTTACGCGAAGAATTGCATAATAAACTGGAAGAATTTGCCAGTCATACAGATAGTTTAGAAGAAATTCATGAGAATAAGGAACAGATTGAAATATCCAGGGCTTATGAAAGAATGCCTAACCCGGCATTGTTAGCTACCCAGGAATTTTATGAAGACAAAATTTACTTCCGTAAAAATGAAGATGAATTATTTAGTTAATCAATATCAGTTCAAATAAATTTGTGTAAGCGATCTGCATTTGCAGATCGCTTTTGCATTTATTTGGTTAATGTTATTTTTGAGCTTCATGTTAAAGGGGAAAAAAATATTATTAGGAATTAGTGGAAGTATAGCTGCTTATAAAACTATTATTTTAACCCGGTTATTTATAAAAGCCGGTGCTGAAGTAAAAGTTCTGCTTACTCCGGCAGCAAAAGATTTTGTAACTCCGCTTACGCTTTCCACATTGTCTAAAAACCCGGTACTTAGCGAGATTTTCAAAGAGGAGCAATGGGAAAATCATGTGATGTTAGGCAGGTGGGCTGATGTAATGCTTATAGCTCCTTTGAGCTGTAATACGTTGTCGAAAATGGCAAACGGACTATGCGATAACCTGTTATTGGCCGTTTATTTATCAGCCACTTGTCCCGTGGTTGTGGCCCCTGCAATGGATGAAGACATGTGGCATCATCCTTCCACGCAGGCAAATCTTGATAAAATAAAGAATTTTGGCAACCAAATTATCCCTGTAAACAGTGGTGAGCTTGCCAGTGGTTTAATCGGTGAAGGCAGAATGGCGGAACCGGAGGCTATTTTTCATTTTATTGAAAGTTTCCTTAATCCTTCCTTACCTCTAAAAGGTAAATATGCGCTTGTTACAGCAGGTCCCACTTATGAACCGCTTGATCCTGTCCGTTTTGTTGGAAATCATTCTTCTGGTAAGATGGGTTTTTCTATTGCTAACGAATTAAAAAGGCGAGGTGCAACTGTTACTTTGGTCCTGGGTCCTGTGCAACAATCTTTCGAAATGGGTGGCTTATCAGTAATTCATGTAAATACCGCTGAAGAAATGTATAATGCATGTAAGACTGAGTTTGAACATGCAGATATCACCGTAATGGCAGCGGCTGTTGCTGATTATACACCCGTAAAACAGGAATTATCCAAAATCAAAAAAAAGGATGAGTTATTTATTTTAGAATTAAAAAAATCAAAGGATATATTAAAAAGTCTTGGTGAAACAAAATCACCCAACCAGGTGCTGGTTGGTTTTGCACTAGAAACAGATAATGCCAGGCAGCATGCAATTGAAAAATTAAATACAAAAAAGGCAGATATGATCGTATTAAATTCAATGAAGGACGAAGGTGCTGGTTTTGGGGGCGATACAAATAAAATAACCATTTTTGATAAAAGTGGTTCTGAAAGGCAATTTGATACAAAGAGTAAACAAGATGTTGCAAAAGATATCGTTAATACAATAATAGACTTGTATTATGCTTAAAAAATTATTTATCACATTATTTCTTGCATGTTCATTCGGTACTGGTTTCA
>JAKFCI010000240.1:0-13974 GCA_036676725.1 Chitinophagaceae bacterium | reverse complement strand
TATAACACTTGTTGCCCGCTGCGAATAAATTGTTCTATCAGCTTAATGTAGATCAGGGTTTTACCACTGGAGGTTATTCCATGTAATAAACAAACCGATTTTTCTTTAAAGATTTCAACAGTCTTATCGTATGCCAGCGATTGTACCGGGCTTAATTCAAAATCAATATTTACATCTTTGGGCAGGTAATTAATTCGATCGACTGTACGCTTTTCCGCAAGCAAAATTCCTTTATCCAATAAGCCTTTTAATTGGGCATCTGTTGCATTGGACTTTTTAAGCAGCTCTGTTTTTGTAACTTCACCTTCGGTCTTCACCAGGTGCAAGTAGCTTAATAACAGTTCCATCTGTTTAGGTGCACGGCTCCAGTTATTTAATAATTCAGAAAGCTTTTCTTCATTATTATATTCCGGGTTGAGTAGTATGAAAGTTTCTTTTTTTGCTTTATACGTTTGTTTTAAAGACTCCCAAACAAAACATACTTTTTTACCCATTAACCTGTTTACCACAGGGTATACATGCGGCAAGTCTAATACCTGCTGCACTTCGGAAAGGCGCAATTCATGCTTCATTAATAAAGCTTCTGCAACCAGGTATTCCTCGTTATCTAAGGTTGAAAAATCCTCACCAAATTCTTCGTTGTAAATAATAATTGTTTCACTGGAAAGTTTGAAGTGTGCAGGTAAAGCGGCAGCCATCACCTCTCCTTCTGTGCACATATAATAATTCGCCATCCAATTCCATAATTGCAATTGGAAAGGTTGAATAATTGGATTGGTATCAAGTACATTTAATATTTCCTTTGCTTCAAAACCGGATGGTTTTTCTTCATGAATTCTTTTGACAATGCCTGCATATTTTTTGTTGCGGCCCAGGTTCACTTCTACCCTGCAACCAGGTTGAAGAACATTTAGAAATTTATCCGGAATGGCCCATGTATAGTTTTTGGGCAGGGCTAACGGTATTATGATCTCGGCATACATGAAGGTTTGCAAATTAATCTTTTATCCATGATGCACCGTAATTACGCAGCTTCGCTTCCATTATGCCATAGACCTTTGATTTAAGTGCAGGAAGATCTTTAAGTGTAAGTCGTTCCACAGGAATTTCTTCTAAAAAAATCGAACGGCTTTGCCCGGGGTTTAAACTTAAAATGGTTTCATAATGCATACGCGTATATGCATCTAAAATAAGTACCGGCTTAATGGGCGTACCTGTTTCAATGGCTAACCGAAATGCCCCATCATAGAATTCTTTCAATGGTTTATGTGTAAGGTTGAAAGTTCCTTCTGGAAAAACAAGTACCGATATTCCTTTACTTAAAATAGATTTAAGAATTTGTACGCTACGCGACCTGTTGGCAGAACTAGCACGATCAACAGTAACAATTACATTTTTATAAATAAAACCAAACACAGGTACTTTGGTCATTTCTACTTTTCCTAATGGACGAATGTTTTGCCTGAAGGTTTTAACAATGATGGGAGAATCTAAATAAGAAATATGATTTGATATAAAAATATACGACTGCTTTTTATTTAATGGTGTTTCATAAATATTCCGATGCCGGATGCCAACCAGGAAAAACCAAACATCGCCCCATAACATACATGCATAATAAATAGCATTGCCGCCTTTTATGTTGCCAAAAAATGATGCGACAACAGCAAACAAAAAAACCGGGATCATAAAAACAACAAAGACAAATGCTGCATAAATAAAGTACAATCGTTGCAGCAGCATTTTTAAAAATGAATTCAATTTATTTTTATTGTTTAAATGTGAAGGCTAATCGCCGGGGCAATTGCAGGTAAAATCTTTTTCAAGATCGTAGCATGTAACCACTTTTGTATTTTCATCGCATTGCGCAAAAATTACGCGTAAGTATTGTCCATCAACGGTTCTGTCCTGCAAAGCAAAAGTAGGACAAGGCCGATCTTTCTTATCACTCTTGGAGAAATTGATCACACCTTCTTTCATTACTTCGTCTATATCTGCTTTTGTAATTTGCCGGCATTGCATGCGACATTTTGCATGTTTTGTATAAATCAATTCGGACGGTGTTCGGTCAAAGGGTTCTTTGGCCTTGGGTTCTGTTTTTAATTTATAAAATGCAAACGCAAATAGTATAAGTGCAGCTAATAAAGTATATGTGGCGTTTTTAGTTCTCATTTATATAATGCTAACAATATAGATATTTTAATGGAACGTTCTTCGACACAAAATTTTCAAACAAAAATTAGTTGCAATTTGTTTAAAAGAATTGGTGCTATAATGAGGATAGTAAATTATTAAGGTAACAGTGCGGTTAGATCGATGCCCTCCAAATATGGTTGAAGGAGCGAAGTATTGGAAAAGCATTTGGACCGAACAATTACATTGAAATGAGTATGACAATAAAGTTCAACGTAGAAATTTTCGACCTGGTAAAGTCTAATATTATAAAACGAGGTTTCTCTTTCTGCAAGAAAAGCACCTTGCTGTTCTATAAAATCAAATTGATCGTTTTCACTAAGCAACTTGAATTCTAATTGTGTCATTCAAAATAATTATTGGACAAGACAAAGTTACCCTCCCTTTTTTCATAGTTCCTAATTATTAACCGCATTTTTTTAAAGGATTTTGGACCTGCCCTGGCTACCCCATCTTGCCTGTCGAAAAGTTGCTCTTAACAAAATTTTAGTCGACATAATTTGCCGTTTTACCGAGCTAATAAGGTTAGATGACAAACTTTAAATATTTTTGGCAATCTCTAAAAAGGTTCGTAAAATCCATAATATGAAAAAATATTTATCAGAAAAAAACGCTTTAACTGTAATGGTTAGTTTATTCTGTTTTGTTATGCTGATTCTTTCAATTTTCAGGCAACAGTCTCTGTGGGAAACAATTGCATTTGGACTTGCTTTTTCATTTTCGGTTGAAATTATTTGCCACCGGACAAAAGAAAACCAGTAAGATTTTTTACCGCCAACAAAAAAAGCAGTTCCAACGAACTGCTTTTTTTATACTAAGAAAATAAGGATTTAACCTGCCCAATGTGCAGAAGCTACTTTATTAATATCTACTTCCTTCATAAATGCGCCGGTATCATCATCGGAATAATGTCCATAGGCATCAATTAAAGTTCCTTTATTACCATCAGATGTTTCTATGGCATATAAAATAGACATATCATCCGGATCGGAAATGCCTTCAAAACGGTAGAAGTTTACTGCATTAACATCCTTTGGTTTATATTTTTTCTTTTCGTCCGTTAACGATTGCAGTACTTTTTTTTCTACTTTAAACTGGTCGTGAAAGCCCTGGCTTTCTAATTTTTCCAGGCATTTTTCCATATCCGTCATATATGTCAACCGGTCATTCGAATCGGCATATTCTCCTGTGCGGTTATCTTTTTGATTATCCATGTTTTATTAATTTATTTTTTTGTTTAGGTCTTTTTAGTTTCCCAAAAAGTATATCTAACTAATATACCAATATAATGCCCGAATATTTTGAGGACCAAAACGTGGTCGTAAATACATAGCGTCGGAATAAACTTATTGTAAATAAAAAACCTCCTGCAAAATGCAGAAGGCTTAGAGTTCTCACAAAAACAATATATTAATATCTGCTTTTGTAACCACCGTTTCCACCGCCGCCGCTGTTGCCGCCGCCGTATCCACCACCGCCACGGTTTCCACCGCCGCCGTATCCACCGCCGCTATTGCTGCGAGCTGGTCTTTCTTCTTTTGGCTTTGCTTCCATAACACGGATGTTTCTTCCTTCAACCGTGCCATTGTCTAATTCAGAAATAGCTTTTTGAGCTGCTTCGTTATCAGGCATTTCTACAAAACCAAAACCACGGCTTTTGCCAGTGAATTTGTCGGTAATTACTTTGGCAGAAGTTACTTCGCCATACTCTGTGAAAAATTCTTTTAAGTCTTCATCCTGTACGTTGAAGCTTAAATTTGAAACGTAAATGTTCATACTTTCTCTTTAAAAAAAATTAATTAAATGATCTGAGGCAAGAAAGTAAAGGACTAACTAATACTGCAGAAAAAACTTAGCGGAATAATTGTTCTCTAAACTGGCTGCTTTCCTCAAAATAACGGAGTAAAGATAGACATTTCCTAATTCTCTTTTATTTTCTGCAAACAATGATTTGTTAAGGAATTTTTTCCTTGTATCCTCCTCTATGACTTTTATCAATAATGATCTTGAAATGGGTCATAATTTTCCTGGCTAACTGCTATTAAATTTCGCCTAGTGAAGATGGGGACATGAGCGATTACATCTACCCAAGATTAATTAAAAATGAAAAAGAAGGTTCTTATTGCCATCGGATCTATCATTATTATTTCAATCGGATCAGTAGTTCTTTACGCAAAAATATTTTATAAACGACCGTACGTAGTACTTATTAGCCCGGAAAATGGAGCAACCGCAGTAAATGAAAATGCTTTCATAATCACAAGCATACTGAGGCTACCAAACGGTGGATTAGACAGTACTTCTCTAAATTCCAATACCGTTTATCTCACTGAAACAGCAAATGGAAAAAAAGTACCGGCAACAATTTCTACCGCAAATTCCGGGAAGGTTTTAAAACTAACGCCTCATCAAAAATTAAAATTAAACAGCTCTTATATTTTCACCATTACAGAAGGTGTGAAGGATATTTCTGGCAAGCATTTTATAAGTCGCTCCGACACATTTACAACAGGTTCAATACATACAGGCGAGTTGCTTCGTGTAAAATTTGATAAAGTACCATTACCGAACAGCAAAGGAGTTCATTCGAGTCTTACCATTGGTCCGGATGGTAAGTTGTATGCTCTTTGTCTTGATGGTATTATTAAAAGATTTACGATTAATGATGATGGCACATTAGGTACACCTGAATTGATTTATACATTACAGGATAAATATGGCAAAAGAAATCCCAGGCTGGCGATTGGCTTTGAATTTGATCCGTCAGCTTCGTCTTCAAACCTGGTAGCATGGGTTACGCACAGTTCCTTTATGCTTTCAGCAGCACCTGATTGGGATGGGAAACTAACAAGGCTTAGTGGCTCCTATTTGGAAAATGCAGAAGATGTTTTGATTAACCTTCCTCGTTCTATCAAAGATCATCTTACCAACAGCATTGCGTTTGGGCCGGATGGTGCATTATATTTTACACAGGGAAGCAATACGGCAATGGGAGCGGCTGATAAAACCTGGGGCAACAGACCGGAACACCTACTTTCGGCCACGGTTTTAAGATTGGATACAAAGAAATTAAACACCCTGCCATTGGATGTTAAGACCCCTGAGGGCGGAGGCAATTATGATCCCTATGCAACCAATGCACCACTTACAATTTATGCTACTGGTATCAGAAATGCCTATGATTTGTTATGGCATAGTAATGGAGAATTGTATGTGCCAACCAATGGATCAGCAGAAGGAGGAAATGCACCTTCATCAGTAAATGGCTATAAAAAACCCAACGGCACTTATTACTATGGTGCTCAAATACCGCCTTTGGTCAACATACAACAAGTACAAAAAGACTTTCTATTCAGAATACAAAAAGGTGGATATTATGGGCATCCAAATCCTTTAAGAGGTGAATATGTAATGAATGGTGGAAACCCGACAAGCAAATTAGATCCTGCACAAGTAAACGCCTACCCCATTGGAACTTTGCCCGATTCAAACTGGCGGGGATTAGCATTTGACTTTAATAAGAATAAGTCACCCAATGGAATAATAGAATATTCAAGCAATACATTTAATAAGGCACTAAAAGGGAAATTATTGGTGGTGCGTTATAGTCGCGGCTCAGATATAATTGTACTTACAGCAGGTGGCGATCAAAATGATATTGTTGGTGTTACTGAAGGTATATCTATAGAAGGATTTTATGGTTTTGTGTTACCCTTGGATCTTATTGAGGATGTTCGAAGTGGTAATATTTATGTATCTGAATTTGGAGGAGAATGCATTACTCTTCTAAGGCCGAGAGAATAATAAAGAATTCATCTTCATTAAAAAAAGTTTTTTGTACCATTAATTTTTAAAAACCTGGGTAATCATTAAACCCCTAAAACCGCCATCTAGTATGCCAATACCCACCCGCTTGTAAGCTTTATGTAAAATGTTTGCCCGGTGCCCGGGAGATTTCATTAAACCTGTATGAGCCGAATTTAAAGTTGGGGCAAGCGCCAGGTTTTCACCGGCTGATAAATAATTGATGCCGGCTTTTTTTAACCGGTCTGAAACGGTTTTTCCTTCCAGCGAATAATGCGAAAAATACCCACGAGTAAACATATCCTTTGAATGGCTTCGTGCAACAGGCACCAAAGTAGGATCGTAATTCAATCTGGTTAACCCTGCATTTGATCTTTCTGTATTGACCAATTCAATCATTTTCATTTCCAAACCTGCTTCGTGGGTTGCATCTTTTACTGTAAAAGGCAGCGTAACCGTTTCTTCCGGGTCGGGATAAATGCTTCGGTTGTTAACGCCTGGTTTTAACGCATCCTCAAAAACAGGCGACAACAATGCATCAAACCACTGTAGTGGTTTTGCTAATTTATCGGCTGCAACACTGTCATGCGCGGTAGCGCTTAATGTAGGTGAAAAAGGAATAAGCAACACAAGGGCCGCAACAATAGCCGCATTGATCAAACCATTTACAAACCCGGGCATTAAACCAAAAGCTTTATTTACACTGCTTGTATGGGCTTCGGGTTCAACATTCCAAAGAATGCGGTTAAATATAAATGAGATTAAAACCCGTGATAAAATAAGTAAGGTGAAAAAAGCAACAGGTTTTGTCCAGATAGATAATCCCGTGTAGTTTCCGAAAAGTTCGGCAAGGCTGGGGTATAAAAAAAATGCAACAACCAGGCTGCCCATCCAACTAATAAGGTCAATTACCCCGGTAATAAATCCTTTTTGCCAACCGATCCACAACGAAACCAGGACAACAAGGCAAAGAAAAAGATCAACTGCATTCATAGTTTATAATTAATAAATCACTCCGTCATCTTCAGCCGAATGATTAACGGATTTGCGTCGGGTTTTATTTGAATCCAGATTATCTTTCTCTACCTTTCTAATTTCACCCTCTTGTGGTTGTGGTTCCTCCCCTGGTATTGGCGGGGCATTTCTTTTTTCCCTCGATTCGGCAGGACCGTCAATCTCCTCTTTTGTGTATTTTATATTTTTTTTCTTCATAAAAAGGATTTTGCTTAAACATATAAAATGAAGTGCCAAATTTTTTGAAATCTTTCGCTTTCATAAAAATTTAGGAAGTAAAGGAAAGTATTACATTTGACGTTCACACTTCTACCAATAAAAAATACCGGCAAAAAGTGATGACAAAACCAATAACAGGCTTGATTATTGGTAGTTATTGAGGATTAAGATTTCATTAAATAAAACATGCAAGAGCATTGTTGCTCTGCTCAAATTAAATTCAAAACATGCTGTTTCATTTTGCAAAAAATATAGCTTTTACAAAATTAGTAAAGTGCGATGACCGTCAACGAGAGTACAATTTTAGAAAACTCCCAGGCGATGAAAATTTGTTCCATGTTGATGTAAGCGACGACCGTGGCAATCGCATTATTTTTAAAATGCACAAGGAAAACGGGGGTCAATGGAAGATCATCGATCAAAACCTACCTCAGTTTATTAAGAATGCCGAGCCTCAATTACACGAAGTAATTGAAGATGGGGTACTTGCCAGCCAGGATTAAAAATTTTGGATATGAAAAAGATATTTTTCCTGCTATCTTTCTTAAGCATTTCCGTATTTTCCTTTTCCCAGGAAATTCCGAAAAACATAGATAAAGCAGCAAAAGATCCGAAAAGGGCTGAAAATGCAGCTAAAGCTGATGTTTATGTAGCAGGTAAAAAAAATGTCGGTCCTGATTCTCTAAACAAACAAGCACTGATTATCAATCAAAAAAAGAAAAAAAGCAAATCCTGTAAAAGGATTTCTAAATAAAAAAAACTGTCTCTAAAAGAGGCAGTTTTTTTTGCTTGGTCGAAATTTTTCAAAAACGCTTAACTGATGAATTAGCAAGAATAAAATTTGTAATCCGCTATTCGATTTAAGCATCAAGCACCTTCAATTTTTAGCCGCTTCATCGTATAAATACAAGTTTTTTTGGCAAAGGTTTTGTGCGTACAATACAAATAACGGTTATGTATTTACTAGAAGTTGCGGATACTTTTCCAGACCGGGTAAATCAAATAGGGCTGCTCATCGCCTTAATACTTTCTACGATCTTTTATAAAGAATACAAAAAACAAATGCTCCAAATGGAGCATGATGATATGATTGATCAATTTTTAAATGATTGATCCCAATCGGGAAATTATTTATTTTTTATTTTCAAGCATCTTATAAACTGCGGCAGAAACAATTCCGCCAATAACATACCAGGCAACCGTCATCACTTTAGTTTGAAGCGTACGATTGCTTGGCGCATCATTTAAGCCCATTTTCTTTGGCAACATTACAGCTCCCAAACCTGCTGTTAAGCCAAGCATAGTTCCTTTTGCAATACTTGTTTTTTTGCTCCCGGCGCCAGCCAAACTATAATATAAAGTGTTTCCGACTATATCGCCAACTAGTGTCCATCCAAACAATTGGTCTTTATCCGGAATTTTTGCGCTGAATTTTCTAAGCACTTTTGATAACGCATTCA
This sequence comes from Chitinophagaceae bacterium, assembly GCA_036676725.1. Lineage (GTDB taxonomy): Bacteria > Bacteroidota > Bacteroidia > Chitinophagales > Chitinophagaceae > Flavisolibacter. The sequence goes on along the minus strand of JAKFCI010000240.1, from coordinate 5,284 downwards.
TTCCTAACAAATCCATGCGTGGTGCTTCAGGAACTTTTCTTCTGATCACTTCATGAATTAGTGTTAGTGTACAAGCACCAACAAAACCACTTTCTAATGCTTTTACAATTTTCATAAACCAACTTTTAATTTGATAAGAAATTCATTACCGTTTGCAACTTGTTGAAAATAAATTGCAGACAATGAATTATTCTTTCAAATATTTTTTCTAGCTATCCTGTCTTTCATACAGATCGTTTTCCCGCAACATATTAATTTCCGCTATCTCCTGGCTTTGCCTGCTTCTACGATCTGAAACAACATTTCTATCGGTGTTGTTAACGGAGTGGGGACTTGGTGCTGCTTCAGGAGATTTCTGGCTATCGTTCTTCATGTCTCTTTCTCTGCGCCTGTTTTCGTGCATCATAGTAGAATATTGAAATGGTTATTAATTAAATGAGATCTGTTTTTTCACCTAGTCTTGCAGATTCACCTTCATCAAGATCATCGTTTGGACTGTGTGCTGAAAGTTCCGCATCATTGCTAATATCCTGTTCTGCCTGAAGGTGTGCTTTTCTGGTTACCTCTTTTTCCTTTTCAGGAATTTCGTGCGGTAAAGGATTTTCATGTTTTTGATTACTGCCTTTATTCGTTTGATCTTTCCTTTCCATAAAAATGGTTTATAAAATTATTGCTCAAATTTTTATGCCGCAATTATTTCATAGCATGATTATATTGCAAGTAAAACCTTTATGCCCTTTATCAAAATCAATACGCTCCCTTCAAAAGAAATTATTGAAGGATATACAGCACGCACAATACATACAGGTAAAATGACATTTGTTTATTGGACAGTAAAAAAAGGTGCAGCTATTCCCCAACATGAGCATTTACACCAACAAGTGGCGCATGTTTTAAATGGTGAATTTGAGTTAACTGTTGATGGTGAAACACGCATACTTATTCCGGGTACGGTTGCTGTTATACCATCGCATATTAGGCATGGTGGGAAAGCGTTAACGGATTGCGAGCTTTTGGATGTATTTGAACCTGAGAGAGAGGATTATAAATTTTAAATTTAAATACTATCTATACTGTTTTTATTCACAAGCATTTTTTGAAAAAGATGAAAGACAATTTTACAAAGCATGGAAGAATTATGAAAACAAAAACGATCTATTCCATTTAAGCCATTTCTTTTAGTTCAACCAACCCAATAATTTGCTCTAAATATTTTTTGTCTGTTTCATCAAACTGGTCCAGGTATTCACTGTCAACATCCAGCACACCAACAACCACATTATTTAAAAACAATGGGACAACTATTTCCGATTTAGATAAACTGCTGCATGCAATATGACCGGGGAACTTTTCAACATCTGGCACTATTAAAGTTTTTGCCTGCAACCAACTGGCGCCACATACGCCTCTACCTTTTTTTATCCTTGTACACGCCACAGGCCCTTGAAATGGGCCAAGCACCAATTCATCTTTTTTAACCAAATAAAATCCTACCCAAAACCAGCCAAATTGTTCTTTTAAAGCTGCACATACATTCGCCAAATTAGCCACCAGGTCAGGTTCTCCATCCACCAACGCTTTAATTTGCGGAATTAATGTTTCGTATTGTTCTGATTTTGTTCCAGCTATTATCTGCAGGTCTTCTGCCATATTAAAAATTAAGGCGTAAAATTAATCGATTGTTGTTAGCATAGACAAAGAACATTGTCCGTTATATTGCAGATGTTATAAATTTTAATGAAGAAGATTTTCGGTTATTTGATTGAATATATTTCCTGGGTTGACAAACGTATCCTGTCGCTGGCAATCTTGTTTGTTGCTTTTGTCATTTTCATCAATTATTACTGGCGTTTAAACGATCAAATTGAAAACTTCTCCGCAATAAAAGAATTTGCAAGCTGGTATCTAATTTTCTTTTTGACATTCACATTTGGATATGCACTACCCCGCTTTTTTATAACCTTCAACCCATTTAAAAGTAAAATTTTTTTGATATTGCTCTTTATTGCTCCTGCAATTTTTGCATGGAAAATGGCTGCCAATATTCATTTTCATTTTTCTGGTGATTTACATTTAAATGCTTATTGGAATGCAATTACCTATTGGCCATTAAAGCTGGCAGTTGTTAGCTTTTTAATATTTGTGGTTTGGATATTATTTGATAAGCAAGAGCATTTTTATGCTCAAAAAATAAAGGGAATTCATTTCAAGCCCTACTTACTAATGCTGCTGGTAATGCTTCCACTCATTGCAGTAGCATCCACACAGCCAGATTTTTTAGCGATGTATCCAAAAATGAAAAGTGTTGAATTTTTATCAGGTGAAAATGGCAATGGCTTCTACAAACTTCTTTACGAACTTTCATATGGTTCTGATTTTATAGGCATTGAATTATTCTTTCGTGGCTTTTTAATTTTAGCTTTTATAAAATATGCAGGCAAGCATGCAATTTTACCAATGGCAATGTTTTACTGCACGATTCATTTTGGTAAACCTTTGGCTGAATGCATTTCCTCTTTTTTTGGAGGGATAATTTTAGGTGTTGTTACCTACCACACACGGACCATTTGGGGTGGATTGATTGTACATTTAGGAATTGCCTGGCTAATGGAACTTGGTGGTTACCTGGGTAATTTGTATAAATAAAAACTGCAAGCCTGTAAGCCGGATTCTGTTTCATTCCGCAAGCGGAATATAACTATCATTTATCTGAGACAAGCATTGCTGCTTGCCTTAATCTGCCTACCCTGGATCATTGGGCGAGCCGCCCTTAATCGATCCTATACATGGCATTTCAACACGCAAGGTTTACCCTCCGGCAATGTTACCACTGCCCGACGTGGGCTCTTACCCCACATTTTCATCCTTATCATGCAAGCATGACGGTTATTTTCTGTGGCACTTTCTGTTCTCATTTTTAAATGAGACCCGGCTGTTAGCCGGTGCGTTGCTCTATGTTGTCCGGACTTTCCTACCCTGCAAAAAAGCAAAGTCGATAGTGCAGCCTGCAGCTTTGCAAAGTTAATTGATAAAAAACTGGCAACGCATTTGCTACCGTTATTAACTAAATTCTGAGATTATGAAGAAAGTGATATTAGGTGTGTTTTTGACTATTGGAATGAGTTTTTTTGCTTCTGCACAAACTAAAGCTGATACTTCTAAAAGTAAATCTCTTTCACCAAATAAAACCAAGCTCAATAAAGCAAAAGGCAAAAAACTATTAAATAAAAAAGAGCCATTAAATCCCAGAAAAACTTATCACTGGAGCAATGGGCAAAGAGCCACGCCTTCAGGTAATGCTGCATCTCCAACGAACGGCGGGTATGTTTCTTTAAAAAAAGATACTGTTGCCTTAAAGACAGATAGCATTCCTCCTAAGAATTTGAAAAAGAACTGATAATGAGTACAAAGAAGCAGAACATTTTAATGATTGAAATAATTTATAGCTACGATGTTTGTTACGCTTTGATATTAGGACTTGTATAAAACACCTAATCATTAACAATTCCCTCTGCTCCAAATTATTTCATTCACTTATCTTCGCCGGCTCAATTAGTTCTTAACATGATCAGTAGAAGAAATATTCGGGTGAAAGTGATGCAGACTTTGTATACGTTAAGCACCTTTGAAAAAGATGTGAAGCCAGGCGAACCGCAAAAATTATTACAAAAACATTTTGACCAGTCTAAAGACCTCTTTCAATATTTTATTTATTTTATTTCTGAAGTTGCTTCTTATGCCGAAAGAGATTCATTCAAAAGAAGTGGCAAACACCTTCCATCCGAGGCAGACCTGCATGTAAATACAAAAATTGCCGGCAACGAATTGCTTTGGAAAATTAAAGAAGACGCTTCGCTAAGAGCTGAATGGGATCGCACCAAGCCGGAACAAAAAATTGACAGGGAATTGGTGAAAAAAATTTACCTGCAGCTTGCAAATTCCGAAGAATACAAAAAATACATTTCAACGCCTACCCGCGATAAAAAATCGGAAAAAGAAATCCTGGAATATATTTTTGAGCATTTGGTATTGCCAAACGAATCCTTTCTTTCTCATTTGGAAGAAATGTATAGCAACTGGGATGATGACGGTGAAATGGTAGTGCAATTAGTAAAAGGATATTTAAACAAACCGGGTTACTTAGATTTTGGACAATTCATTAGTCCGGATAAATTGCAATTTGCAAAAAGTTTGTTAGCTACCGTAGTTGATAAAAAAGAATACCTTGAAAGCTTCATTCTTCCAAAATTAAAAAACTGGGATGCAGAACGCCTTGCAGCTTTAGATATGATATTAATGCGCATGGGCATTGCAGAATTTTTGTTTTTCGAAACCATTCCACCAAAGGTTACTATTAACGAATACATAGAACTTGCAAAAGAATACAGCACAGAACAGAGTGGTCAATTTATAAATGGTATTTTAGATAACATTCATAAAGAGATGTTAGAGAATGGCACGCTTCAAAAAGTAGACTTTAAAAAAGCATAATTCTCATTTCGTACATTTGCAAGTCAAAAAAACATTTAATGAAATATATTCTTAGTATTGTTTTAAGCAGCAGCTTGTTATTTGCTTGCACCAGCAATGATGTAAACAGCGTAGATAAGCAAAGTGTTGATTCTGCAAAACGGGCACAGCAACTCAATGCCGCATCTGATTCTGCAAACTTTACCCAAATTCAGTGGATCGATTCAATTCACCAGGATCTTGGAAAAGTAAATGAAGGAGGTGTTGTTGAAGTTACCTGGCGTTTTAAAAATACAGGTGACAAACCTTTGATCATTTCAAATGTGAGTGCCAGCTGCGGTTGCACCGTTGCTGATAAACCCGAAGCACCTGTTGTACCTGGCGAAGAAGGTACAATTAAAGCAAAATTCGATAGCAAAGACAGGCAAGGCATGCAAAGAAAAGATGTATACGTTTTAGCAAATACTTCAGGCATTACCAACCACCAGTTATCATTTGCGGTTGATGTTCAGAAAAAATAATCTTTATCATTTATAATAATCAGATCATGTATTTATTACAAGCACAAGCACCAGGTTTCGGCGGTTTTCAGTTTATATTTTTAGGATTGATGATCGTTGTATTCTGGCTTTTCTTTATTCGTCCGCAAGCTAAAAAAGCAAAATTGCAAAAAAGTTTTATTGACAACCTAAACCGTGGCGATAAAGTGGTAACCATTGCAGGTATTCATGGTACCATCAATAAAGTAAATGAAGATGGCACTATTAGTTTGGAGATAAACCCAGGCAGTTACATCAAAATTGAAAAAAGTTCT
>JAKFCI010000239.1:0-3613 GCA_036676725.1 Chitinophagaceae bacterium | reverse complement strand
CCATTGCTGCTGCGGCTGTGCTGGAGCATACCTTTTACAATGGCATCAGCCCTTTTGCCATGGTGGTTTATTTTTTGTTCATTCTCTTTAATATCCTTTGCGATTGCTTTCACTTCCTCCAAATTTCCCTTGTCCACTTCCTGCTCTAATTCATCAATCAGTTCTGTATTCACTTCCGAAAAATTATTAACGAAGTTTAAAGGGTTTTGAATTTCATGGGCAATGCCGGCAGTAAGCTCACCAAGAGATGCCATTTTTTCGGATTGAATTAGTTGGGATTGGGTGGATTTAAGTTCCGTAAGCGTGCTTTCAATTTTTTGTTTTTGCTGCTGCAGAATATTATTTGCTTTTTGTTTTTGCCTGTTATTCCTGTATAATACCAACGCAACCAATAGCAGAATTGCCAGGCCTCCCATAAATGCAAATTGTTTTAACCTGTTTACATCTGCCATTCTTTTTTCATCAGCCTGCTTTTGCTTATCCTGTTGCTCCGCAAGTGTTTTCTGTAATGCCAACACTTTATCCTGTCCATACATTTTTTTATAAACATCATCATATATTTTCCTGTAATTAAGTGCCTTGCCGGCATTAGTCGCTTCAAATTCATTGGCAAGTATCAGGCTATTCATCAGGATGCCTTCGTTCAGCCCTATATTTTTGGCAAGTGTAAAAGCTTTCATTGCATTATAAATAGCGGAGTCTGGCTGATTTGTAGCCTGGTATAATTTTGCAGTACTACTATATGCCCAAACCAGGCTATACAGATCATTGTTTTTTATATCAGCAGCAATTGCCTGGTGAAGCTGTTCTTTGGCGATGGTAAAATTGCCGAGGCTTGCATTAATATTCCCCAGTACTTCCAGAATGATCGGCAACATTATTTTATTTTTCGGATCATCATATACTTTTTGCATGCATGCCAGTGCGCTGTCTTTTTTATTTGTTGCCATATAAGTATTGCTAATAGCAATTTCATTTTCAACATTGTAATTATTCCAGGAATTTCCATTGAATAATTCTCTTGCCTGCATGGAAAAGGCAAGCGAGCGGTCATAGTCTGATAAATTTTGGTAGGTAAAGCCTAACTCCATCAGGCTGATTGCCAATTCTCTTTTAAAGTGAAATTTTTCACTCATTTCCTTTGCCTGGAATTCATACTGCAAAGCCATAGGGTAATCCCCCTGCCTCAGGTACAGGTTTCCGAATCCAATTAATGCATTTGCTTTTCCCCTGTCGAAGTCAATTTCTTTGGAAAGCTTTAGAGCCTTCCCGGAATACAATAAAGACGAATCAAAGTTTGAATACGCATATAAATAACCAAGTTTAGCTAATGTAAGTGAACGGCTGCTATCGTTACCAGCCTTTGCCAGTTGCTGTTTAAGGTCAAAAATCTCGAATGATGAAGTACTGTCGGCCTGCGCAAGAACAGGGTTGCGCATAAAAAGATTAAGTACTATAAGGATGATTAATTGTTTCATGTTTTCAAATTGCAGGAAATTGAATTGAAAATTCTGAACCTTCACCCTCTTTCGTCTCCACTTTTAACTCCCCGCCATGCGCCTTTACAATATCATAACTCAAACTCAATCCCAATCCGGTTCCCTGTCCTGTTGGTTTGGTGGTGAAAAAAGGTTGAAAGATTTTGTCCAGTACTTTTTGAGGAACGCCGTTGCCGTTGTCTTTTACACAGATCAAAACTTTATCACCAGTATTTTTTGTGCTTACCGAAACAGTTGGTTCGTAGCTGTCACCCTGAGCTTGCCGAAGGACTTTCTTTTCATTGACTACATAAAATGCATTGGTTATTAAATTCAAAATCACCCTTCCTATATCTTGTGGAATAATATTAATGCTGGCAATGGTTATATCATAATCCGTTTTCATTGTTGCGTTGAACGATTTATCCTTTGCTCTTAAGCCATGGTAAGCCAGGCGCAGATACTCATCTGTCAACGCATTAATATCCGTTGGTTCTTTTACTCCGCTGTTGTTACGGCTGTGTTGCAACATGCCTTTTACAATAGAATCTGCCCGTTTACCGTGAAAGAGGATCTTTTGTTCATTTTCATCAATATTATTGGCAATCACTTTTACTTCAGCGAGGTTTCCATTATCAATTTCGTATTTCATTTCTTCGATCAGCTCACTGTTGATTTCTGAAAAATTGTTTACGAAGTTTAAAGGGTTTTGAATTTCATGGGCAATGCCGGCAGTAAGTTCGCCCAGCGAAGCCATTTTCTCTGATTGGATGAGTTGTGATTGAGTAGATTTAAGTTCAAATAAAGTGGCTTCAATTTTATTTTTAGCGTCTTCTAACTGTTTAAAATCCTCATACCGGGCATATGCTACAGAAAAAGTATCTGCCAGGGATCTAACAAGATCAATATGCATTTCATCCAGCGGATCACGGCTACCAACATAGAGCATCCCTTGTGAAAAAGGAATAAATTGAAGGTTCAATTGTTGGATGGGGGCTTCACCTGCCTGGTAGGTTCTCGCTTCTTTTATCTGATCCTGTTGAAGCATTGTTTTTATCCACTCCTGGAACTGTTCCTTATTCCACTGTTCTGTATATACTTTTTGAAGTTTCCAATTCTCAACAATTTTGCGTGTTGTATCCGTTCCTTCAAACGTAAGCGTAAGTACTGCAAGTGCCTGGCCTTCCGGGGTAGATAAATAAGCATTTATTATTTGATCTTTTTCGTTTATAATAAAAACCCCGCACCGGAAAAAAGGCACTCCCATTGTTATCAACTCTTTCCAGATTAAAGGAATTATACGATTCAAATCATCTGTTGTTCGCATTGAAGCAATGCCTGCACGAACCCGGTCCAGCGAAGTTTGCCTGAAAGCCTCCTGCGCCTGCTCTTCTGCTTTCTGCAAATCAAGAAACCGCACATATATTAACCCAAACACGTGTGCAAATTGGATCATGATATTACACTCTTCTTCTGTAAGCTGCTGGCTGGTCACAACATTCAAAGCTCCCTGTGTAAAAAAGAACGAATAAAAAAATTCGTTCTCATTATATACCTGGTGCTGATGATGGGAAAGATAGGTGGACATAGACTGGTAATATTGACTTACCTCCTCACCTCTTAATGTTGTTAATACAAATGGTTGATTTTGCTGTCGTGCGGGAATAATATTTTCAAAAACCGGATGAATATGCAGATTAAAATAATCCAGGATCAATACAACTTCATTACTGTCTGAAACAGTAGTTAGCCATAACTCCATCGCATCATTGGCATCATCAAATATTCCAACTCCTGTGCGAAGTGCATTAATACCTAATTCTTTTAATTGTCGAAATAATACAGCAGAAGTTTCAGAGAGTTCCGCACTATTACGCATGGTAATGGTTCTTGCACTAACTTTTTCGAGTGCTGTTTCAATAGCCAGGGCACGGCTTTTTATTTTCAATTCTTCCTGGCTCTTGTGGAGTGCGGCTTCCAGGTATTCATTCCTTTCTTTTAGCCTTTCTATTTCTTTATTGTCCATAACGGTTTAAAAGATGTGAATGAAATCAAACCTGTTCGATGGGTTTTATTAACTCATCATTATTAAAACTATAGGGTTAAGTCCAAAAAATCAAAGCGTATAAACCTCG
>JAKFCI010000238.1:0-8018 GCA_036676725.1 Chitinophagaceae bacterium | reverse complement strand
AAAAGCCGTAAGCAGCAGTTAGATACTTTGCAATTGGAAACAATGGTTCGCGAATTAGAATTAAAAACTATCAAAGCCCATATTAATCCTCACTTTATTTTTAATGCACTTAATAGTATAAGAGCGTTAATAGATGAAAATCCTGACCGGGCAAGAACGGCTGTTACAGAATTGAGTAACATTTTACGTAGCAGTTTAAAAGCTGAAAAAGGCGAAACCGTAAGTTTTAACGAGGAATTGAAAATTGTAAAAGATTACCTGGCCCTGGAAAATATGCGTTTTGAAGATCGCTTAAAGGTTGAATATGATGTAGATGAAGATACGCTTGACCAGCAAGTGCCACCAATGATGTTGCAAACCCTGGTTGAAAATGCTATTAAACATGGTATAAGTAAGCAGGTGAAGGGCGGCATGGTAAAAATTACTTCTGATTTTACAGGCGACTACCATTTACTATCTGTACAAAACACGGGGTATTTAAATGGGATTGCCATTTCAAAAGGTTTTGGCATTTCAAGTACACAGGACAGACTTCAATTATTATTTGGAGAGCGGGCTAAGTTTGAGATAAAACAAATAAATCCGACCTTGGTGGAAGCAACTGTATTAATACCGGTATCATTAAATTAATAAAATACAATGAAGGCAATTATCATTGATGACGAACGCTTAGCCAGGACAGAATTACGCAAATTATTACAGGAGTTTCCGGAGATTGAAGTTGTAGATGAAGCTGCCAATGTAGATGAAGGAATTGCGAAAGTGGAAAGCCTGAATCCTGATCTGATTTTTTTAGATATTCAAATGCCGGGTAAGACCGGGTTCGATCTTCTATCGGAATTAGACCGTGCACCGCAAGTTATTTTTACTACTGCTTACGACGAATATGCATTAAAAGCTTTTGAAGTAAATGCGCTTGATTATTTATTAAAACCCATCGAACCAAAACGTTTGGCCGATGCAATTCATAAGCTACATAATTCAGAACCTGCTCACCAATCTACATCCCTGGTGGGCGATGTAAATAGGAGCTTGCTCACAGAAAACGATCAGGTGTTTGTAAAAGATGGTGAACGCTGCTGGTTTGTTAAGTTGAATGAAATTCGCCTATTTGAAAGTGTTGGTAATTATGCAAAAGTATTTTTTGGCAGCAACAAACCACTCATATTAAAATCGTTGAATTCGCTTGAAGAAAGACTTGATGAAAAAGTTTTTTTTAGGGCCAACCGCAAACATATAGTAAACCTGCGCCTGATTGATAAAATAGAACCTTACTTTAACGGGGGCTTATTACTGGAATTAAAAGGCGGCGAAAAAATTGAAGTGAGCCGCAGGCAAACCGTTAAGTTTAAAGAGATGATGAGCCTCTAAATTTTTAATTTTTAAAAAGAATAATGAAAAAGATTTTATTGCTAATAGCATTAGCTGTTAACGTATATGCCTATGCGCAAACAAGTACTGGTTCTATAAATGCAACCGAAGTTTTGCGTATAGAAAATGTATTGGCTTCTGATGAAATGAAAGGAAGAAAAACCGGGTCGCCGGAGCTTGATAAAGCTGCAGCATTTATTGCAGATGAATTTTCAAAAGCTGGTTTGGAGCCAATGAGTAATAGTTTTATGCAAGAGTTTTTTACAGTGGCTCCAAAATTTATTAGTGTAAAAGCCGAAATGGATGATGTTGAATTAGATCCTAAAAATGTAATTGTAGTAACTTCTTCACCCGATTTAAAAGTGAATGAAAAAATGGGTTACCGTACTCATTATTTTAATAAAGAAACCATTAAAGATGTGCCGCAATTAGGTCGTGCTGCAATGGCTGCAATCAATGCAAAAGAAAATGCGGTAATTTTTGTAGATACCAGTTTTTCTAAAATTTTTCCAAGACTTACGGGCTTAAAACGTCAGTTATTTAAATCCGATTACAGTGTCGTTTTTATTTTAGGTGACTATAAACCAAAAGAGTTTACCATTAAAGCAGAACATACAATTACCGAATCAAAAATGATGAATGTAGTTGGTGTTATACCAGGTAAATCAAAACCCAATGAGTATGTAATTTTTTCTGCACACTACGATCATATTGGAATTGGTAAGCCAGTAGAAAACGACAGTATTTATAATGGTGCAAATGATGATGCAGCGGGTACCACTGCGGTTATTATGCTGGCGAAGCATTTTAAACAATTGGCAAATAATGAACGCACATTATTATTTGTTGCATTTACAGCCGAAGAAGTGGGTGGTTTTGGTGCCCAGTATTTTTCTAAGCAATTAAAGCCCGAACAAATAAGTGCCATGTTCAATATTGAAATGATCGGTACCGAAAGTAAATGGGGTAAGAATTCGGCTTTCATTACAGGTTTTGAAAAATCTGATATGGGCAAGATTTTGCAGCAAAATTTAAAAGGATCTTCATTTAATTTTTACCCGGATCCATATCCCGACCAGCAATTATTTTACCGCTCCGATAATGCCACACTTGCACGTTTAGGCGTTCCTGCACATACTATTTCTACATCAAAAATGGATAGCGAACCTAACTACCATAAACCAAGCGATGAAGTGGAAACATTAGACCTTGAAAACATGGCGCAGATTATTAAAGCCATTGCAGAAAGTTCTAAAACAATTGTTTCAGGAAAGGATACACCATCAAGGGTTGTAATAGAAAATTAAATATTTATTAAGTGCAGTTCAATCTATCCGATAGTTACAGGAACAGAATGAACTGCACTTGTAATTTCTTTAATTAAGGAAGGATCTTTCTCAATAGCGTTACCAATTACAATTACATCAGCGCCTGCTTTGCAATTGAGGTAAGCTTTTTCTGCATCTCTTATTCCGCCACCAACAACTAAAGGCACTTCAATATTTTGGGCAACCGCATGGATCATTTTTTCTGTGATGGCAATTTTTGCTCCACTGCCTGCGTCCATGTAAATTAGTTTTTTACCAAGCATTTCTCCGGCCATTGCAGTGCATAAAGCAATGTCTGCTTTATCTGCAGGTATCGGCGTAGCATTGCTTATATAAGAAACCGTTGTAGGTGCACCACCATCAATAACCATATAACCGGTCGATATTATCTCCAGCCCGCTCTTTTTTACAAATGGTGCGGAAATTACATGTTGTCCAATTAAAAGTTCAGGATTGCGCCCCGAAATAAGGGATAAATAAAGCAATGCATCTGCATGTTTTGATATTTGAGATGGGCTGCCCGGGAATAGTAAAACGGGTATGTTGCATTGTTGCTTAATTCTTAACACACACTCGTCTAAATGATCGGAAATAACTAGACTACCGCCCACAAAGAGATAGTCAACATGGGCCTCAACGGATAGTTGTACCACCTCGTTTATAGAAGATGCAGATACTTTATCGGGGTCAATTAAAACGGCCAACGCCTTTTTTCCTTGCTTCTTTTTTCCTAGCATTGAATCATATACGAGCATCTTCATCCACAAATGTTATAATGCAAAAATGCAAAAACTTTTGCGAATGGTTTATAATAAGCATTTAACAATACAATTGCGCGGAAACACGGAATTTTGAATGTGCAAAAACGTTAGCTACCTACAATAAAAAAAAATTAGCTGACAGCCAAGAAAAATTCGGTGAAAGAAAATGTTTTTTTGTGGAAATATTAAATTTTTCAATACTGGCCTGACTCCTCATTTTTTACACGGTTGTTATCCACACCTGTGTATATCTCTGGCTTCTTTTTTTGAATAGGGAAAGATATTTTCGTCGTCCACCACAACAATTTCTTCAAACCACCAAAACACATTAACAACAATCAAATTGTAGCATATGCCACGTGAAAAAAATTCTACCGCCAAAGGGCTTCAGTTTCAACGCAAGTTCACCAGGGACGACGTTCCTGTTTTTGACCAGTTTGAGTATGATTACAGAACTTCTGTAATTCGTAACCCAAGCGGCGAAATTGTTTTTGAAATGAACAATGTTGAAGTACCAAAACAATGGAGCCAGATTGCAACTGATATCCTTGCACAAAAATATTTTCGTAAGGCTGGTGTTCCGCAGGCAGATGGATCCTTTGGAAGAGAGACTTCTGTAAAACAAGTAGCGCATCGTATGGCTAATTGCTGGAGAGTGTGGGGTGAACGTTATGGTTATTTTGCCGGTGAAAAAGATGCGCAGGTATTTTACGAGGAGCTGGTATTCAGTATCCTTAACCAAATGTGTGTGCCTAATTCGCCGCAATGGTTCAATACTGGTTTGCACGAAAGCTATGGCATTAAAGGAAAGCCGCAAGGTCATTATTATGTAGACCAGGCGGACGGACAATTAAAGAAATCTACTTCTGCTTACGAGCGTCCGCAGCCACATGCTTGTTTTATTTTAAGTGTAGATGATGATTTGGTAAATGAAGGTGGCATCATGGATCTGTGGGTACGTGAAGCAAGAATTTTTAAATATGGTTCGGGTGTTGGTACCAATTTTTCTAACCTGCGTGGCGAAGGTGAAAAATTAAGTGGCGGTGGAACTTCAAGTGGTTTGATGTCTTTCTTAAAAATTGGTGACCGTGCTGCCGGTGCCATCAAAAGTGGTGGTACTACACGTCGTGCTGCTAAAATGGTTTGCTTAGATCTTGACCACCCGGAAATAGAAAAATTTATTAACTGGAAGGTAGAAGAGGAGCAAAAGGTTGCTGCTTTGATCGATGCCGGCTATGCAAGTGATTATGAAGGCGAAGCTTACCGCACTGTATCTGGCCAAAACTCAAATAACTCTGTTCGTATTCCTAATTCTTTTTTCGAAAAATTAGAGAAAGACGAAGACTGGGATTTAACAGCACGTACGGATGGTAGAACAATGAAAAAAGTTCCTTCCCGTGAATTATGGAATAAAATTGCATACGCTGCATGGCGCTGCGCCGATCCGGGCACGCAATACAATACAACCATTAACGAATGGCATACTTGCCCGGAAGGTGGCGAGATCAGGGCTTCAAATCCTTGTTCGGAATACATGTTTTTAGATAATACAGCATGTAACCTGGCAAGTGCCAACCTGATGAAGTTTTATGACAACGACACCAACAAATTTGATGTAGAAGGTTTTGAATATGTATGTCGTCTTTGGACAACAGTATTGGAGATTTCTGTTTTAATGGCTCAATTTCCAAGTAAAGAAGTTGCGCAACTGAGTTATGAATACAGAACGCTTGGCTTAGGTTATGCCAACTTAGGTACCATGCTCATGGTGAGCGGTATTCCCTACGATAGCGAAAAGGCCCGTGCCATTGCCGGTGCCATCACAGCGATCATGACCGGTGTTTCTTATAAAACTTCTGCAGAATTAGCAGGAACGCTTGGTGCTTTTCCTCGTTACGAAGAAAACAAAGAGCATATGATGCGTGTGATGAGAAATCATCGCCTCGCAGCTTATGATGCTGATAGCTATGAAGGATTGAGTGTTAAACCACAGGGTTTAAAAGCACAATTCTGCCCTGATTATTTATTGAAAGCTGCCTGCAAAGCATGGGATGATGCAGTTGAACTAGGAGAGAAGAATGGTTATAGAAATGCACAATCAACCGTAATTGCACCAACAGGTACAATTGGATTGGTAATGGATTGCGATACCACAGGAGTGGAGCCTGACTTCGCTTTAGTGAAATTTAAAAAATTATCTGGTGGCGGTTATTTTAAGATCATCAACCAGTCAGTTCCTGTTGCCTTAACCAATTTGGGTTACAGCGAAAAGGAAATGGAAGCCATCATTAAATATGCGGTAGGTACAGGTTCATTTGCCGGAGCGCCGCACATCAACCATCAAACCTTAACAGAAAAAGGATTTATACCAGAAGAAATTGAGAAACTGGATAAAGCGGTTCGTTCTGCTTTTGAAATTGGATTTGTATTTAACGTATATGCACTTGGTGAAGAATGTTTGAAGCGTATGGGCTTTACTCCCGAGCAATACTACAATTTTGAATGGAGCTTACTAGAGGCATTGGGTTTTACCGGCGAACAAATTGATGCAGCAAACGATTACGTGTGCGGAACAATGACCATTGAAGGTGCGCCATTATTGAAAGATGAACACCTGCCTGTATTTGATTGCGCAAATAAGTGTGGTAATAAAGGACAGCGTTTCATTCATGCGCATGGGCATATCCGTATGATGGGTGCGGCACAACCATTTATCAGCGGTGCCATTTCAAAAACCATTAACCTGCCGCACGAAGCGGTGGTTGAAGAAATTGCCGACTCTTATTTATTAAGCTGGCAGTTAGGTTTAAAAGCATGTGCCCTTTACCGTGACGGTTCTAAATTGTCTCAGCCTTTAAGTAATAAAAGCGATAAGAAGAAGAAAGACGATACAACACAAGTGGCTGAAGAAATTAAAGAAGCAAACGAAATTTCTGCAGAGTCTTCCATCGTGGACATGGGCAAACTAACCATCGAAGAATTGCTTGAAGAAGTTACCAAAAGAATGCAGGCTTCACCCGATACGAACCTCAAACGCCAATTGGCTTCCATCGTGGAGCGCAGGGCGTTGCCGGCAAAACGCAGGGGATTCACGCAAAAGGCCAAGATCAACGGTCAGACCATTTTCTTAAGAACGGGTGAATACGGGGATGGAACTTTAGGAGAGATCTTTATTGATATGGCCAAAGAAGGAGCAACCATGCGTAGTATGCTCAACTGCTTTGCCATAGCGGTTTCCATCGGTATGCAATACGGTGTGCCGTTAGAAGAATACGTAGAGAAATTTGTATTTACCAGGTTTGACCCGGCAGGATTTGTTGAACATCCAAATATTAAATCAACTACTTCTATCGTAGATTTTATTTTCCGTGCCCTTGGTTACGAGTATTTGAACAGAACTGATCTTGTTCATGTGTTGGATAAGCCGGAAGTAATGAATACAGGAACTGAAGACTGGGATGAACCGGGTAAACAGCCCGAATTGTCAAGCGTACGTGTGGTGGCTTCAGCGCCCCAGGCCTTAAAGCCTGCTTCAAAACCAGCCGTGAAAGCAACAAATGGGATGGATGCAGTAAGTGCTGCAGGCCGCCAAATGCAAAGCGATGCACCGGCTTGTAATACTTGCGGACATATTACCATTCGCAGCGGTACATGTTATAAATGCCTGAATTGCGGCAATAGCATGGGCTGCAGCTAATTATACTGAGGAGGAAAACCTAAGTACCCAAATTAAAAAGCCTCGCAAATGCGGGGCTTTTTTAATAAGTGGATGTTTAAAAGCTATTAATTCTTGAGAGGCATTCATGGGTATTTTAAAATAAATCTTGCATATATTAATATTGCATATTACATTCGGTGTCCATATCTCTTGAATTTTCTTCCCCTTTCCCAGCCAAACTGATCCACCTTCCTTAGAAGCAGCAAAATGGTTGCACTTTTTACCACCCCAGTTCCAAAAAGAAACAAGCGTACATCTTTATTGTTTTTGTATTAATAACTCAACGGGTTCTGTCGCCTTTTGCAAGCATTTGGCCGAGGGGAATAGCCTGATACGACTAATTGATCAAAAACATAGTAAGGTTTTTAAAGATATTTATTATTCAGAATGTAAAATTCTGCCCCATCCACCCCTCTGAAAATGAATGGTCATCCCCATTCTGAAACGACGCAACATCCACATCCGGGAAAGCTAACCTTAATTCAATCAATTTATTCCCATGCGCCTATTTACCTCCAACCCCCTTGCTATGCAAACAAAATTTCGTGTGCTGTTGATGATGTTTGCTGTCCTCTTTTTGTCGTTTGTTAGTTCTGTATCTCATGCACAATATTTGGAAAATGTTGGGCCTGTAACTGTAACTACCGATAAACCGGACTATGCACCACGATCTAATGCAGTTTTTACCGGTACAGGTTTTCAACCAAATGAAACAGTTCAGTTAAGGGTAAAAAATTTGTTCAGGGCTTGTAATACTGTTACAACCGATTCCTCTTATTTGCCCTGGACTGTTACTGCTGATGCAAATGGAGGTTTTGTAACAAATTGGGTTGTATGTGA
>JAKFCI010000237.1:0-2237 GCA_036676725.1 Chitinophagaceae bacterium | reverse complement strand
AAGTTTATCTTCTTACCTAAGCTTTTTGGTTCCGACCACCAGTCACCTGGTGGCAAAAAAGAAACATAAATGTCATTATTCATGCCGCCTTTTTCTGCCGACATATAAAGCAATAATATTTTTCCATCATGCCCCATGGTTGCACCGTTTTGCCGGCCGCGGTCATATTTTTCAAAATTTTTAATACGCAACATTTCAGGTTTGCTCCACCTTCCATTTGCTTTCCGGTAACTCATGCTCACACCGTTCCCGGCATAATCACCTTCAATAAATGCATTGCGGATCAGGATCCTGTTGTTGTCAGGTGATATCCAAAAAACTGCGTTGTAGTGATAAGTATTTAAAGGATAATCCATGTGCATCGCTTCGCCCCAAACACCATTACTGTCACGCTCCGAATACCAGATGTCCTGCGAGTTGGGTATCGCATCATACTTTGTATTGTACTTATGATTTTCGCAAATGAAGAACAGTAAGTTGCCATCAGCGGAAATAGTTGGTCGTAATTCTGCGAGGTCTGAATTTATATTAAAACCAAGGTTTTCAATTTTGATAATGGTGGATGCAGTAATGATGTTTTCTTTTTGGGCTACCAAAGTACCGGAGGTATCAACAGATGGTTGCGCATTTGCAACCAGGAAACAAACAGGCAGGAGAAAAACGCAGATGGCTTTCTTCATTAGGGGTTGGATTTTTTACAAGAGCTAAAATAGGTACTAAAAAAAGAAAATGCAAACCGCTTCCCCCTGCTGCATTTAAATATAAAAAGCGGTAGCTATATTAATTGTTTTGAAATTGTGCGCTAGCAATTTCTTTATTGTATTTATTCTTATAATCAATAGGCGTCATGCCGGTGTTTTTTTTAAATACCACTCTGAAAGCTTTGGTATCATTATAGCCAACATCATACATGACTTCGTTAATGCTTTTACGGCTGTTCTCTAAACTTTTTTTAGCCGCTTCAATTTTCACACGCTGTATATATTCCACTACCGTATTGGAGGTAGCCTTTTTAAAACGACGTTCAAAATTTCTTCGTCCTAATGCGGATATGGATGTCAGTTGTTCAACAGAAATTTTATCCTGGTGATTTAATTCAATAAATTCCTGCACTTTTTTAATGGGTTCGTCTTCGTGTTCTTTTTGCCCCTGGAAAATAGAAAACGATAATTGGCTGTTGCGTTCAATTTCTATAGCAAAAACTTTTGCTGAAAGAATAGCCAGCTCACGACCTGCATATTTTTCAATCAGGTATAAAATCAAATTGAGGTACGAAAATGCGCCACCGCTTGAGTAAATACCTTGTTCATCGGTTATTATTCTCTCTGTTACCAGTTGCACATCCGGAAACATTTTTCTAAAATCATTTTCTGCCATCCAATGGGTAGCACATTTTTTTCCTTTGAGTAAACCGGTAGAAGCGAGCAGGAAAGCACCTAAGCAAAGACTTGCTACTTCGGCACCATTGGTATATTGTTTAATGATCCAGGGAATAAAATCCTTGTTCTTTTCCAAGGCGTTTTTCATTTCCCCATCAATAGCCGGGATAATGATGAGGTCGGTTTTATCTACATCTTTTAATAGATGATCTGTATTGACCGTAAAAAGGCCACCACTCAATTGTGTTTCTTTTGAAAGCCCAACTAATTGAACCTTAAATAATGGCGGGGCGTCTTTCATTTTCAGAAACTCGTTCACCTGCGAAAATAATTGCCGCGAACCTTCAAGACTGCCGAGTATAGCACCCTGCGGTACAAGAATGGATATGTGTTTCATGAATTAAAAATACGCCAAACCGATGTCGCAAACAACCCATTAGATTGCCGTAAATACACCTCATTTATGCTGTGTAATCGCAGTAAGTTTGTATGGGCTTTTTAAACTATTTGTCATGGAAATAACTACTACCAGTAGCCGAATGCAATCGCTTATAGTATTGTATGATATGCATACAACTTATTATAAAAATGTGCTTGACGGCATTTCAGATTCGGATACGCATAACCGTTTGAACACGAAAGCAAACCACATAGCCTGGCTTGCCGGAAGCATGCTGCAGCAACGCTACGAAATTGCTAACCTTTTGGGTATTGATAAATCACCGGCTTCTGATGAATTGTTTAAAGACAATAAAGGGATACAGGACAACATAGCTTACCCGCCGCTGACACAATACAAAAAAGATTGGGAAATCATTTCGCCTTTACTTAGAGATGCACTAATTAATGTGACTGATG
>JAKFCI010000236.1:0-3605 GCA_036676725.1 Chitinophagaceae bacterium | reverse complement strand
AAACTTTATGCGGTTGGTCAACAAGACGCAAACTTGGCGTGCTTGTTTTGGGGAACATACCAAAATAGGCAAAGAATCAGTATTTTTTTTTTGATTTTTACACAGTTCGGTTGTGCTGCTCTTGGTCCGGGGAATTAAATGAGACGACGCAAATTAAAAACCAAGATTATTTTCAATTACACCCGCTGATGTTTTCTCTGGTACCAACCGATAAAGAAAAGGATGGCTAAAGTAAAAAGAGGAAGTGCAACAATCGCAAAGCCCGACCATTCAATTTTTCCCCAATTAGTAAAAACATAAAATGTACCAAGAAATAAAAAAGCTAAACCTCCAATCCACTCTTTTCTCCAGGAGAATATAAGAACCAGAATGATTAAAAAGGTTGGAATAAGATGCATAAATAATGCAGCAATGGTTCTCCAAAAACTGTAGCCTTCAGAAAAAACATCCATTGCAAAAATGCTTATGAAGGCTGCGAAAGCAATACCCATTATTCTTGCTGTCCAACGAATTATGCCAACATTTTGATTGTTGTTTTTCATTTTGACTGAGCTTAAAAAGCCCAGGTAAAAATATTCAGACTGCAATAGCTTAGAAATGATTATAATCAGTTTGTTTTAAGAAGTTATCAATTACAGAGCTGTTAAATGTGTTGCTTTTGTTTGTGTTACAAGTGCGGCGAGCCGGTTGCACCAGACTCGCCTGCGAACGAATAATATTTAAACAGACGGGTAGTTAATTATCAAAAACCTCTGCTGCAAATGGATTATCTACTAACCATAACCAAATTCCTTCGTCGTTTTTCTTCATCATACAACTTGTTGCACCATTCATTTCAACAGGGTTTCCGTCGGGCATTATTGCTTTAAGCGACCATTTGTCAATCCAAACAGCAAGGTTTCCTACAATTGTCACCTTATAGCTACTTCCTGTTATTTCAGGTCTCCAGGTACAAAGATGTTCCATTGCCTTTTTAATATTGTTTAAACCTGTAATTTCCTGTCCGTCTCTCTCAATGTATGTAGCATCTTTGTCGAAACAACTTAACGCTCCTTGTAAGTCTCCATTTACAATACAACTGCGAAAATATTTTACTGCGCCTGCCGGAATTGTCCTGTCGAATTTTTCTGTCATTTTTTAATTTTTGTTATTTACTATTTGCCTGTTGATTTATGGCTTAGCATAACCGCCAACGAACAGGACTTTATACAGTTTGGGCATTAGCAATCCGTCTGCTCAAACCGCTACTGATTGAAAATATAAGTTGAAGATAAGCGCAAAGGTCAATAGATATTCGCTCCTGCCTTTGTTTGTGTTACAAACTGCTAAATATTGTGCAAAGTTGAGAGCATTACTACAGCACGCCGTCGCTGTGTGTACTGAGTTTTATTGAAGTATAACCAGCGACACATGCACTAAACTATTCATCTTATTCCTTCTGAACATAAACTTTATACGGTTGGTCAATAAGACCAAACCTCGGCGTGTTTGTTTTAGTTACATACCAACAGAGGCTGAGCCGTTCTCTGTCGCCCTATTAGTTATTTGATTTCAAGTCGGCTGATAGCTTTTAAAATCTTGTCTCTGTTTTTTGCAGCTTTAATAAAGTTGGGCAGTTTCCATGCTAACGAATATTTTCCGCCGCTTGCCGCTTCTCTAAGTTTAGCTCCAACGTAATTTTTTAAGTATGCTAGATGTTCAAAATTATACGCCCATAAAATATTGTTGTCAAACGGTATTTGCAACCAAAGTTGGAGTCCAAAATATGGGTCGGTCGCTTGTTTATTGTCTGCATATGTCAAGGAGTAGTGAACGTCGTATTTTTTCTCTTGCTCGCAGTTTGTACATTTAACTTCAATCTTGTCCTGGTATTTGTTTACCGTCTTGCTGAATGTTAATCTGCTTCCGCAATAACCGCAATTTGAATTTGCTGGCGAAATAATAATCGGCCCGTACCATAATTTTTCGTCAAGTGGTTTATAGCAATTATTACATCTAAATTTTGCTTTAAAGCTGCTTGGATAAGGAACAGTGTATTGTCCTTGTTCGGCAAAAACTACTGCTCTTTTTTTACAATGAGGACATTCAACGAGAACTTCGTCCGCAAAAGACGCAAGATTTTTAAAGGATTTGTCAGTACGTGAATTTGTCTCCATAAATTATACACGGTCAGGACTGTTGAATAGTAACGAGATTTCCAATACGGTTACAGCTAACGTTAGGGCTTGCTGCTGTGCTGGAATTTTATAACGTTCAGCCTGGAGCCGCAGCCCAATTGAAAAACTGAAGTTGAAGATATGTACTATAGCTCAATAGTAAAAGTCAAGCCCGGACAAAAGCTGATAACGATATGCAGACCAAGATATATTCGTCTGCCAGCATAGCAGCAAACCAATGTAAGCAGCAGCTTTTCTATGTCGGCCCCAATCCGTCTCTTAAAACAATCGCCATACTGATTGCATAAAAGAGTGTTGATAAAAGCACAGCAATCAAAAGAGCTATTAGCAATCTGTATATCTTCTTTGCTTTACTGAATTTCCAAACAACAGGTATTGTCAGAATTGGTGTCAGAAAAATTGAGTACCATAAAATTTGTCCGACTGTATCAAGCATAGTTTAAAGATTCTTATAGATACCTGTTTCTAAAAAACAATCCATCTCTTTTTATTTTTGTCAAGGTCAGCCTGCTTTGCAAAGTTTCTATTGTAAATATTTCGGTAAAAATCAAAATCTGCAAAACGTACTCCTAAAAATGCATCTTGATTATTGTCAATTGGGTAAACACTGCTTGTAAGTTGTGGCTTGTTGTTGGTTGTGTCAGCCCAAATATATGATAGAAGAAAGTGTGAAATAATCCCTTTTGATGTGCCGGTAAGCAGTGGTACGAGTTTTTCTTTAGCTGTCTTGCCTATTTTAATCAATGTGTCACCTGCTGGACTGAACAATTTATTCTGAGGCGAGTCTCCTGCAAGCGGTTTCACCAGACTCGCCTGCGAACAAAGAACTTTACGATATGATCCATCTCTAAGGCCTATATACATGGGACCATTGTTATAGCCAGTTTTTTCTGTCAACTTTTATATAATAGAAGCTACCGAAACGGTCGCCCTGGCCGAGTTTTATTTTACAGTTGTTAATTGCCCACTTAAAATAATATTCAAGTCCATTCTGTTTTATTAACATGCCCTCTTGTCCAAAATAGCTATCTAAGTGTGTCTTAAAGTTGTCAAACGTTTCCTTGTCAATATATGCATGCGCATTGTTAAATTTATTTCGCCCGAAAAATGTCTGCCAAAACATTGCATTCAAGTCTAAACTAAGTCCCCCAAATATTTTCACATTCTTCCAAATAGCATCTATCCGCTGGTCTGATTGCAATATTATTTCTGGCTGTCCATATTCTACAATATTGTCAACAGAAGTTTTCCAAGGAACTAATATGTTCAAGTTCTCCAAGTAAAGTCCTTTGTTTATACTGTCTAGGTGTTGGGGCATTAAAATTGGCTATACGAGCAGGGCTTTATGCAGGTTGGGAATTGTTATTCGTCCGCCCATAACCGCTGCTGATTGAAAAACTGATGATGAAATTAAGAACTAAAGCTCAA
>JAKFCI010000235.1:0-6915 GCA_036676725.1 Chitinophagaceae bacterium | reverse complement strand
AAAAAAGAAGAAAATGTTTTCATAATTAGAAAACAAGATTAAGTATGTAGATTTTATTTTGTTTTTAGAAACCATATAATTTTATGCATTTCTTCTTAATCTAATAAAAAAGAGCCTCGTAAACGAAGCTCTTTTTTTTATTTTAATAATTTATCTATGCTTCTTCCGCATACATTTCCGTAGGCAGGCAAACACAAATAAGATTTCGGTCGCCATACGTATTATTTACACGGGCTACAGAAGGCCAAAATTTATTTAAACGAACATAGTCCAGCGGGAATGCTGCTGTTTCTCTTGAATAAGAAAAATTCCATTCGTTACCACAAACCTGGAACTGGGTGTGCGGCGCATTTTTTAATGGATTGTCTTTTTTGTCCATCTTTCCTTCTTCGATTGCAGCGATTTCTTTTCGAATACCTAAAAGTGCATCACAGAAACGATCTAGTTCTGCTTTGTCTTCACTTTCTGTTGGTTCAATCATGATCGTGCCTGGTACAGGGAAGGACATTGTAGGTGCATGAAAACCATAGTCAATCAAACGTTTGGCAACATCTTCTGCTTCAATTTCTGCACTCTTTTTAAATGGTCGCAAATCAACAATAAATTCATGCGCACAAGCGCCATGATGGTTGGTATATAAAATATCGAACTTGCCTTTTAAGCGAGCAAGCATATAGTTTGCATTTAAAATAGCATATTCTGTTGCTTTGCGAACGCCATCTACACCTAACATGCGGATATAGGCATAGCTAATCAACAAAATGCTTGCACTTCCATAAGGAGCGGCCGAAACTGCATTTGTTCCTTTATTGCCATCGTGCTTAAATGTTACATGTCCCGGTAAATGTTTGGCCAAATGAGCTTTTACGCAAATTGGTCCCATGCCTGGGCCACCACCACCGTGTGGTATAGCAAATGTTTTATGCAAATTCAAGTGGCATACATCAGCGCCAATAAGTCCAGGAGCAGTTAATCCAACCTGCGCATTCATGTTGGCACCATCCATATAAACCTGCCCGCCATGCTGGTGTACAATGTCAGTAATATCCTTTACTGTTTCTTCATACACACCGTAGGTTGACGGATAAGTAATCATGATACCTGCAAGATTAGCTGCATGTTGCGTTGCTTTTGCTTTCAGGTCTTCTACATCAATATATCCATTATCTAATGCTTTTACCACCACTACTTTCATACCTACCATTACTGCCGAAGCAGGATTGGTGCCATGCGCAGAAATAGGGATCAGCATTACATTACGGTGTGCTTCACCGTTAGCTTCGTGAAAAGCTTTAATCGTAAGCAATCCTGCATACTCGCCTTGTGCACCGCTGTTAGGTTGCAGGCTGCATGCATCAAAAGCAGTAATGGTACATAAATATTTGCTTAGTTCTTTTAAAATATATCCATAACCTGCTGCTTGATTAACAGGCGCAAAGGGATGGATCTTACTCCAGTGCGACCAGCTTAGTGGTATCATTTCTGAAGCTGCATTTAATTTCATGGTGCAGCTACCTAACGAGATCATGCTGGTATTTAAAGAAAGGTCTTTGTTCTCCAGCATTTTAATATAACGCATCATCTGCGTTTCGCTATGGTGCGTATTAAAAACCGGGTGCGTTAAAAACTCTGATGTTCTTGTTAACGGTGTTGGAATGTGCTCCAAAGAATCAACGTGTTCAAGATTATAAGCTACCGGCTCAACGTCATTTACAAATGAATTGATGATATCAAAAAGATCGGATGGTGTCGTGGTCTCGTCTAAAGAAATACCAATATGGTTATTGTCGTAATAATGAAAGTTTAGCTGTTGACGTTCTGCTTTTTCCTTATAGGTTTTTATTTCATCTACACGCACAACGATTGTATCGAAAAATGATTGATGTACGATGTCGTAGCCGCGTTCTTCTAATGCATTGGCAAGTGTTTGCGCCAGTAAGGCTACACGCTTGGCAATATTTTTTAAGCCATTTGCGCCATGAAAAACGGCATACATAGCAGCCATGTTGGCAAGTAAAGCTTGTGCCGTACAAATGTTCGAAGTTGCTTTTTCTCTTTTTATGTGCTGTTCACGGGTTTGCAAAGCCATGCGTAAAGCACGGTTGCCATGTGCATCTACACTCACGCCAATAATACGTCCGGGAATGTTTCTTTTAAATTCTTCTTTGGCAGACAAAAATGCTGCATGCGGCCCGCCATAACCTAATGGCACACCAAATCTTTGAGCAGAACCAAATGCAACATCAGCATCCAGTTCTCCTGGCGGTGTTAATAAAGTAAGTGCTAAAAGATCGGTAGCCATGGCAACAAAAGCACCGGCGCCATGAACTTTTTCAACAAATGAACGGTAATCTTCAACCGAACCTTTGCTGTTTGGATATTGAACAAGTGCGCCAAAATAAGTGCCGTCAATTTGGGCTGTTTTGTAATCGCCAAAAATAACTTCAATGCCTATGGGCAGTGCACGGGTAAGTATTACATCTTTCGTTTGCGGAAAGGTTTCTGCATCAACAAAAAACTTTGGCTTTGCAGCGTTGTGGGTATCCTTATTTAAAGTATTAAAGAACATTGCCATTGCTTCTGCAGCCGCAGTTGCTTCATCAAGCAACGAAGCATTTGCCAAAGGCAAGCCGGTAAGATCGCTAACCATGGTTTGAAAGTTCAATAAACTTTCCAAACGTCCTTGAGAAATTTCTGCCTGGTAAGGCGTGTATTGCGTGTACCAACCCGGGTTTTCAAAAACGTTGCGCAAGATCACAGAAGGTGTGATGGTATCATAATACCCTTGCCCGATGTAAGTTTTAAACACCTTATTCTTTAAAGAAATATCTTTTATATGTTGAAGATATTCGTACTCACTCATTGCAGGTTGAAGCTTCAGATCTTCCTTCATGCGAATGTTAGAAGGTACCGTACGCTCCATCAATTCATCAAGGCTGCTGACACCAACTGCTTTTAGCATTTGGATGGTTTCCTTTTCATTGGGTCCTATATGGCGGGGTTGAAATTCACGCTGTTGTACATCAAAAAGACTCATGGAATAATTTTAGAAGCCGCAAAGTTAAAGCTGTTTAGCTACATTATTAGAGAAGGGGTTAATACAAAAGTTAAGATTTTTCCGTAGCCTGTTTATGGTCTGCTTCGCGGCTATTTGGGGTTTAAAAAGGTAATATTATTGAAGAAAATCATGTACAATTATGATGCTTATCTTATTACAACTATTTCGCTCTTCGTAGTTTTACAGTTATGGCTGAAATCAAACCAATTAAAAGAAGTGCAGCACTTTCACCACTTTCTCGCGAACACCACGAAGGATTACTTTTTGCCTGGAAAATAAGGCAAGGCCTTCAAAAAGGTATAGATCCGGAACGCATATCAAAATTTACAAAATGGTTTTGGGATACAGACCTGCAATACCATTTTCAAAAGGAAGAAACAATCCTGGCTCCTTTACTCACAGATCGACCTGATTTGAAAGAGCAGTTGTTAGCAGAACATCATCAAATCAGAAATTTATTGAATACCGTAGAAAATGATCATTCAATAGAAACGCTTAAAAAACTTTCCGATGTAGTTAACGACCATATTCGTTTTGAAGAAAGAGTTTTGTTTAAGTTTATTGAAGATACCGTGAGCAAAAAGACACTTGAAGAAATTGGAAATTATTTGTCAGAAGAAAAAAAGAATAACGCTGTTTGGGAAGATGAATTTTGGTTACTTAAAGCGTAAGCCAAATTGCAGGGCCAGCCGAAGGTCTAAGAAGCCATGGCTTTTTTCCGGATTAAGATAATCGACCTGTTTAACATATTTGCCATAACCAAGCATGGTATTGAGGTCTATGAACCAGGTGTCGGCAATTTCCCATTGGGTGCCGGTAGAAACGCCTAATGAGATACCATCGCCACGAAAATCCCTGGACTTAGCATTATACCATGTTGGATTTTGCTGGTCAAAATATATTTCCCTATGTATATACCGAACATATGGTCCTACGTAGGTTTCTCCCAAAAAATGCGAAATACCCGCTTCCCATCTATTTTCCAGGTGTGCGGTGATAAATGAATATTTATCAAGATAAAAAAAAGGCGAAAATTTTCCGGCAGAAAATGTGAGCAAGGTTTCAGAATTTGTAAAGATTTGTTTGCCTATTGCAACAGACGGTCCTTTCGCAAATAAGTTTAAAACATTTGTCCGCACGCTATATTCCTGTGCATTTAAATTAAAGCAACCAAAAAAAATAATAAGTAGCAATAAAAGTTTCCTGTTCATACATTACTTGTTACCACCTCGCAACAATTTTAAAATTTAATAATCTTGGTGTTAACCGGTTAGGCATGGTAAATGTGTTATTTGCAAAATCTTTTATCAATAAATAGGAGATCGTATTTGGGCGGTCTATTAAATTAAATACTTCAAGGCTGGCCCATATATTATTGAAATTGCGGAAAGGGCTGCGGCTGCGGCGAGCTTCTTTATCTCCATCCAGCAACAGGGCACTAAAACCAATATCCACCCGTATATAAGGATCGATGGTTAATGCATTTCTATATTTTACACTGCCGGGAATGTTGTAAGGAAGGTTTGAACCATATAAAGTACTGAGGTAAACTTTAAAATTTTTATTGGTAGATAAATAATCCTGGAAGAATAATCCAACTGTGACCATTCTATCTGTTGGCCTGCGCAACCACCCACCCTCAACCGTTGTACTGTCAACCGGTTTGTTATTATCATCCAAAGTATATTGTTGGTAAAAATCACCTTCAAGGTCTTCTTTGGTTTTCATAAAACCTATGCTAAGCCAGCTTTCTGCATCCTTTACTATTTCGCCAAACAAACGCATTTCAATTCCTGCCGCATAAGCCTTGGCCATATTTTCGCCAAAATAACGCAGGCGCACATTGTCAATATCGTAAGGCACTACATTGGTGATGTTTTTGTAATAAGCTTCGAGTGTTAAGCGTAAAGGCCTGTTCCAGCCAATTAAGTTATAATCAAGGCCGGCAACGGCCTGGTAACTTCGCTGGGCTTTTACGTTTTCGTTTATGCTTCCATTATAGCGCCGCAACTCGCGGTAAAAAGGCGGCTGATGATAAGCGCCAGCAGAGGCCCGAAAGATCATATCTCTATTCCAATATGGCTTCCATGAAATACCTAATCGTGGCGAAAGTAACAACTCGTTATTCAGGTCGTTGTAATTAAAACGAAGGCCGGCTTGCAGGGTAAATGCATTGGCAGAATCACGAAAGGCAATATTGTCTTGTATGTAACCATTAAATTTATTGATGGTGAGATCTGCATTTGATTTGATCACTTTATTTAATTGCAGCACGTTTGGATCAAACGGTAATGAATAACCGCCGGAGTCCTGGTATTCCCATTCATGCAATTTGTCTTCAATATTGGTTTGATCGTATCCTAATCCCCATTGAAAAAGGTGTTTCCCTTTATCTAATGTCCCTTTGTGCGAAAAATTATAATTAGCAATATTTAATCGATTACGGGAAAAGTTTTGAAAGAGTCCCGCACCCAAAGGATTGACAATTAAACCAAAAGTTTCTTTTGATTTATCAAAATCACGATCGCCAAAAAGATAAGCACCTGTAATGTCAACGTTCTCTTCTTCATTGTTTTGAAAACGAGAAGCTAAAAACTTTAAACGCCAATTCTTATTGGGCTGAAAAGTTGTTGAAACACCCAGCATTTTTGTGCTGTATTCATCTTTTTCCTGGCCATCAAAGTAAATATCAACACCAAGGTTGGCAGTAAAAAATGGCGAAAAAACTGAAGAAGTTAATTGGCTGAATTCCGGGACCAGGGAAAATTTTGTTGACGAAACATTACCTAAAATTTCTGCCTGCCATTTGTCTGAGATCTGGTAATTGATCAATGCCTGCAAATCAGAGGATGAAGGAACGTAAGCCCCTTCAGTTTCCTGGCTGCTCAATAAATTTTTATTACTACGGTTTCTAAATCCAATTAAATAAGAAAGTTTGTTTTTGTTGGTGAGACCTTCTACATGAAAACCTTGCTCCAACAAACTGATATAGGCAGAACCACCAAATTTTCTTGGTTTGTTGTATTGAATATCCAGCACCGAACTCATTTTATCGCCAAACCTTGCCTGGTAACCTCCGTTGTAAAAATTTATATTTCTAACCATTTCCGGGTTAATAAAACTCAATCCCTCCTGCTGTCCGCTGCGCACCAAATAAGGTTTGAAAATTTCAAAATCGTTTACATAAATCAGGTTCTCATCGTAACTGCCGCCGCGTACATTGTATTGGGAAGTCAATTCGTTATTGGAACCCACAAAAATTTTGATGAGGCCTTCAACACCGGTAACCGGTGAAGGAAGATTTAAAATAGATTTTGGATTTGGTTTGATCAGGCCAGCCTCCTGGCGATCTCGTTGATCCGATACAATTACTTCTTGTAACGTGTTGCCACCTGCTTCCAGGCGTATAGTTATTTTCTCTTCCTCACCTTCATTCAATAAAAAGTTTTGTTGAATGGTTTTGTAGCCCGAATAGGTAAATACCAAACCAAAAGCCTTATCGGCAGGTACTTTTAATTTAAATGCACCCGAATCATTAGTGGCGGTGCCACCTGTTTGTCCAAGTATGGTAACAGAAACATTTGAAAGAATTTTTTCCTCTTCATCTAAAACAATACCCGATATAGACGCCCATTTTTTTTGTGCGATACAAATAGTAGAAGTTAGAAAACAAATGAGTAGAATAAAGACAGATCGGTAGCCCACAAGCATCTTAGATTTGGGAACTAAAATACTTCTTTCAGCGGAAAATAAAAGTTTATGTCAATTGGTGATTTGATTACTAATAACCTTGCGGAAATAAAATTGACCTCATCCTGATAACTAAAAAAATAAAAAGTGATTGCAGCCTATAATTT